>JAURGV010000072.1 GCA_030833605.1 Rhodothermales bacterium | reverse complement strand
TGCGATAAGTCCCATTTCTGGTCGCTTCCCGGTGTCCCGGTCCCCTCCACATCCAAAAAGGCACCACAAATGGCTTCCGGGATGTAAACTGGCCCGAACCGACTGCAAGACGTTTTGTAGCGCATCTGGCGTGTGCGCGTAGTCTACAATTACGGTGGTACCCGCGTTGAACAATAGCGTCTGCATACGGCCTTCAACCGGAGGACACGACTGAAGCGCCTTGCGCGTTTCGTTCGCATCCAAGCCCAGACTCAATAACCCCGCATAGGCCGCCGCAAGATTTTCCGCATTAAAGTTACCGGCCAACCGATACTTGGCGGTTACCCCATCAAGCTCCAATTCTAATCCCGATAACTCGTTGCTGCGGATGGCATAACGGATATGTGCATTTTGTGCCTTTCCGTATGTCACAACCCGCGCCTTGGTATGCTCGACCATTTTGGAGCCCCAGAAATCATCCTGGTTCGTAATCGCAGTAGCTCCCGGGCTCAACCGATCAAAAAGTCTCTTTTTGGCTTCGCCGTACGCTTCCAGACTGGTGTGGTAGTCAAGATGGTCCCGCGATAAATTGGTAAAAATGGCGACGTTTACGTCCGAAGTGCGGAATCGGGACTGGTCGATGGCGTGCGAGGAAGCCTCCATGCTGCACGAAAGGCACCCGTCGTTGCGCATCTCGGAAAGCAATTCATAAAACTGAATGGCAGACGGGGTGGTGTGCGAAGACGATTTGGTTTGCTCGCCAAATCGGTATCCAGTGGTACCAATGAATCCGGTTTTATGACCCGTATGATTCAATACGTATTCAATGAGGGTCGCGACGGTGGTTTTCCCGTTGGTGCCGGTGGTTGCAACCACGCGCAGATGCTCGGCGGGGTCGTTTTGCAATAAAGAGGCTAGTTCTGCGAGCGCTTCATGCGCGTTTTTCACGTGTGCGAAGGCTGGGCCGGCGAGGCGACCATCGGTCGCCGACTCCGGCCCAGCTTCGCTCACTATGGCAGTAGCTCCGTTTTTAACAGCTTTGTCAATGAACAGGTGGCCATCCACTTTGCTACCCCTAAGGGCAACAAAACAATCGGATGGCCCGACTTCCCGACTATCTATAGTCAGCCGGTCGATATGTACCCCAGAAGTGCATTGGGACTGCAATAACAGCCCCTTCTCGTTTAGTCGATCTAAGCATGTTGTAAACAGCACTAGCTCGGTATCCTTCTGGTTTTGACATGTGACATTGTTCAATTCATCGAGAGCACCATCGTCTCCGATAATGCCTCGCCTGGTTCGGGCCATTGAGTTTTCACCACCCCATGACCCGTTATTTTCACTTTTACGCCCATTTTAGCCGCCATTTCCGACACCCGTCGGGCAGACATCCCGATCATATTGGGCATTACGGCTACGGAATCGGCCAAACTGGCCGTGACAACTGGAATTTCTGGCGCGGTCATTTGAATCATTGGATAGCTCTCGCTCTGATCCAAAGCGACCACCGCATTGGCTTTTCGGCGTGGCGGATTTTTCCGCGCCCGTGCTACGGCGACCGAATCCATATTCACATATTTCGTCACTTCGGGCATGCTGGCCAGCCACCGCTCGGTTGTTCGGCGAAATACCGGAGCCGCCACGACTCCGCCATAAATACTGAATCTAGGTGCATCCATTAGCACCAGAATCACGACTTGCGGTTTTTCAACTGGATAAAGCCCGACGAAAGTGGCCCGATAGTGTGAACTAGCATACCCTTTCCCTTCTGCTGTTTTTGCCGTTCCGGTTTTTCCAGCAATGCGCAAACCTGGTACCATAGCCTGTTCAGCTGTTCCGCCCTTACCAACGACCGATTCAAACGCAGGCACCAATTTCTGGGCCGTAGTTGCGTCAAAGGCGCGACGTACGGAATCTACCTGTGCTTTCCAGATTACATTTCCGTTTATGTCCCGCTTTTCTTTTACGATATACGGCTTCATCAACAACCCACCGTTCGCCAGGGAGGCGTAAGCCAACGCGATTTGAATCGGGGTAGCCATTAGTTCATACCCGCGACTCATTGCAGAATGGGTCGACACACTCCAATCGTCTGTCTTTTTAACAACAGTTGCGGTCGCTTCTCCCGGAAGTTCAATAAACGTAGGCTGATTAAAGCCTAGGTTTCTCGCGTATTTATAAAACTCGCCTTTATCGCCCATCTCCGCGACCAGATGGGTTCCAATGTTGCTAGACACCTTAATAACTTCCGTAAACGAAATTTTACCATGCGGGTGCGTATCCCTTAGGTCAAATCCATACTTGCGCATGAATCCTTCACCGGTATCGATAATGGTGTCCATGGTAACCGTACCCGATTCAATCGCTGCCACGGCTGGAAGCATTTTCATGGTTGAGCCGGGCTCAATCATATCGGCTATGGCATGATTTCGCGTTTGCGTAAAGGACGCCGTGTTTCCTTGGTTCAAATCGAACGTTGGATAGTTGGCCATGGCCAAAATGGCTCCGGTGTTCACATCCACAGCAATGGCGGTTCCCCATTCTGCCCGAGCTTCTAATACCCCTTTTTCGAGTTCCTCTTCAAGGATCGCTTGTTGATTTAGGTCAATCGTCAGCACCAAACTGTGTCCGTGTTCAGGATCCTGCACGAGTCCACCCGGAATGGGCTTCAGTTGCCCGCGTGCATTCTTTTTGGCCGTTTTTTTACCCGATACACCGGTTAGTTCAGCATCAAACCTATTCTCTAACCCAGTAAGTCCACCATCCCTACCGACGAATCCAACCACGTGTGATGCCGTTTGTCCATGCGGATATTGCCGACGGGTATGCCCTTGGATAATGCTAAATGGAAACCCGTCAATCTCGGTCACATCGGACTTGGATAGGGTTAAGTTGGTAGCCAAAAGCGCGTACTGAGTACTCGATCTGCGTTCAACTTTCCGTTTTAAGGCTGCAGCTGACTGGCCTGAAACCCTAGAAAGCACTTCGTAAAAGGCATCTGCCTGAGCATCGAAGCCTTTCACCGACGGGTCAACGGCAACTTCATAGGTTTCAATGTTTACAGCAAAAGGCCGACCTTTCGAGTCCAAGATCAGTCCTCTTGAAGCAGGAATGGTCAGAAACGCCGTCGATTGGGTCTCTACCTGCTCGCGTAAATCTGGACCCTTAAGAACGGAAATATTCAACACCTGAAAGGCCACAAGAATGGGAAGGAGACTCACTAAGGTGATCACCACATACATTCTCGCAAATATTTGATCTTTGGGCTCCATGCTCATCGTTTTGTCATGGATTGGTATGCCGTTCCCTGCACCGCAGCAACTGGGCTGGTACCCTTTAGGATATTGGCATTTGAAGGAAGATTGGCTTTGCTCACGAGTATGGGATGCCCTTCAAACATGCGCTCAGCAAGTCCCAATTCTCTAGCTCGGTCAAAAATGGTTGTTGGACCCGTAACCGCATCTTCTAACGATCGCAGTTGGTTCAATCGGAGCGTCATCGTTTGATTTTCGCGACGCATCGTTTGGACCGTATTCAGTAGCGATTGGGTAGACAAAACATGTCCAACGTACAGCGTGAACAGCGTTAAAATGGAGAGCAGGATGGCTGCGAAACGAGCCGTGGAAAGCGTGTTCAAAAAGGAATCAGCTTCCGAACGTCTGGCTTTTTTTTGGTCGTTGGTTGAAACCAGATCGTTCCAGCCGATTGTGTTTCTTTCCGAACGAGACGAGGATTTTTGCTTTGCTTTTCGCTTTTTGGGCGCTGGTGTAGAATCGGAGTGAGAAACAGCACCGCGCACAGCCTTCTTGGGAGCACGCTTCGACGAAGTCGTGGGCCCTTTGACGAACTTTACGTCCTTCCTAGTCGTCTTTTTTTCAGGCTTATTTGATCTGGATGGTGCCATCTAAATCGATGTCTTTTCCTTTTTAATTGGTCTTTTCGTTATTCAATCGCTCTGCAATCCGTAATCGAGCACTTCTACTTCGTGGGTTTTGTGCGATCTCCGCTTCGTCGGCCGAAATGGGTTTACGGTTAATTTCCTTCCACGGCGTTATCACATTCCCATAGAAATCTTTTTCAAGCTTTCCATCTAAATTCCCACTCCGTAAAAATCGTTTTGCTCGGCGATCTTCCAATGAGTGGTAGCTAATCACCGCAAGCCGTCCTCCCGGAGTCAGTAAGTCGACGCTAGCTTCTAGGGCTTGGTCCAACACCTGCAACTCCTCATTAACAGCGATGCGTAGGGCCTGGAATATTCGGGCCAAGGTTTTGGCTTCGGCATTCCGAGGAGCCGACATCCTGACAATATCAGCCAGCTTTTCGGTGGAGGCGATGGGCCGTGCAGCGACAATGGCACGAGAAATCCGACTTGATTTCGGCTCTTCCCCAAATCTGAAAAAGATGCTTCGAAGGTCGGCTTCATCCCAGGCATTAACGACTTGATCCGCGTCCAACGATTGCGTTTGATCCATTCGCATGTCAAGAGGCCCCTTCATGCGATGGCTGAACCCTCGTTCAGCAGCGTCCAATTGGTGGGAAGAAACCCCAAGATCTAGCAGAATTCCATCCACCTGGTCCAGATCAATGCCTGCGAGCAACGTCGACATATGGGCAAAATTTCCCTTAACGATCTGCAATCGTCCGGAAGAAATCGCTTCTGGTAGCCGTAAACTGGCTTCCCGAATGGCTTCATCGTCCTGGTCGATGGCAATCACACGCCCCGTTGAAGAAAGAACATCAAGCATGGCGGCTGTGTGGCCGCCCCCGCCTAACGTACCGTCAACGTAAACGCCGTTTGGATTCGTTACGAGTCCTTGAATAACAGTATTACAAAGAACAGGCGCGTGATAGCCCGAAGCGTATTTCAATCGCTGCTCCGTTTTATCACGCGCATTCAAATCTCCGTTTGGATTCACAGTTTGGTCAGGAGCCCATTACCCGTTCAACTAATGTTTCTTGGTCTTCTTTATGGTCCTGTAAGTAGTTTGCAAATTGCTCCGGATCCCACAATTCAATTCGGTCCATCGCGCCTATTATGAGCACTTTGTCACCAATCGATGCGTATTCGGAAAGCGATTTAGGAAGGGAAATACGGCCCTGGCCATCGAGAGAAACCTCCTCGGCCCACATCAAAATCATTCGAACCAGGTGTCTGGCATCGCGACTATTGGTGTTTAAACTTCCGTATTCTTCTTCCTTAATTTTCCATTGGTCTTGCGGATAGGCGTAGATGCACGGCTCAAATCCTTTGGTCAGGGTAAACGTATTTTGGGCATCCGGGCTTAATGCAGAACGCATTTTTGCCGGAATGGCAGTCCGTCCTTTTGCATCGACGGAATATTCAGCCTGTCCTTTGAAACGTGCCATGACGGTGGATTGGGGGTGAGCAACTACGGGTTGGGCCGCAAAACTTGGGGTCAGAAAAGAGATCTATTCATGGGCGATCTCCCCACTTTTCCCCACATTCTCTGTAATGTACGTTTTTACAGGCGAAAGTCAAGCATTTTTAGCGACTTAAACCTGCTTAGAAACCGTGAAAATGGTTATTTTTGCCACAGTGGGGGCCTGTGGGGAGAAATTGTGGAAAGTGTGGATAACTGAGACGTATGAAACCCTTCTTCTGCCTGTGCTCAGGCCGAAGGGTAACATGAGGGGGAAATGTGGGGCACAACAGGGAAAAACCGGCGTCCCGATTTACATTTTGGCAGAAGCTAGGTGTCTGCTTTTTTTACGGTTTGGACCTTTCGGTTCCTGCATGCTGTCCGTTTCGGTCGCGTAAGCGACACAAGCTCGTACAAACGAGTTGAACAACGGGTGTGGATTACCTACGCTGCTTTTGTACTCAGGGTGGAATTGCACCCCAATAAAATGGCGCAAATTGGGGAGTTCAATAATCTCAACCAAATCCCGTTTAGGATTAACTCCCGTGAAAGCCATCCCTTGTTCGGCCAGTTTGTACCGGAGATTGTTATTCAGTTCATACCGGTGGCGATGGCGCTCTTTGACCGTTTTTCTACCGTAAATGGCATGGGCTTTGGAGCCTTCTTGAAGCTCACAGGTGTACGCGCCAAGTCGCATGGTCCCGCCCTTGGCGGAGATTTTTTTCTGCTCTTCCATGAGGTCAATCACGGGGTACGCGGTATCGGCATCAAACTCTGTCGAATGGGCCGTATCCCATCCACACGCATTTCGAGCAAATTCAATAACGGCACATTGCATTCCCAAACAGATCCCAAAGAACGGAATATCGTTCTCACGAGCGTAGCGAATCGCTTCAATTTTTCCTTCTATCCCACGACCGCCAAATCCTGGTGCCACCAAAATGCCGGCAGCATCACCAAGTAGTTTTTTGACGTTTTTCTGGGTGATATTTTCCGATAGAATCTGATCGAGTTGTACCTCTACTCCGTTCATGGCCCCGGCCAAAATGAAACTCTCACTGATCGACTTGTACGCATCTTGGTGTTCCACATATTTACCCACCAAGGCAATGCGGACCGTGCCTGCGGGTTCTTTGAGTTGGCGCAAGAACCGAACCCAACCATCCATATCGGGGGTAGCCAGCAGTTTCGCGCCGAAGTCTTCCTCCATACGCAACCGCTCTACCACGATGGTGTCCAGACCCTGCTCTTTCATGAGCAACGGGACTTCGTAAATGGACTCCGCATCGAGTGATGCAATAACCGCGCGAGGCTCCACGTTGCAAAACAACGCAAGTTTACGTTTCACATCTTCCGGAAGAGGTCGGTCCATGCGACAAACCAGAATGTCCGGTTGCAAACCAAATCCTAAAAGGGTTTTAACCGAGTGCTGCGTGGGTTTCGACTTTAATTCCCCGGCCGCTTCCAAATAAGGGACCAGCGTAAGGTGGATATTGAGCGTGTTGCGAATGCCTAGCTCATACCGAAGTTGTCGAATGGCCTCCAAATACGGCTGTCCTTCGATGTCTCCAGCTGTTCCACCAATCTCCGTGATAATTACATCGTAGTCGCCCGTTTCGCCGAGCTTCAGCATCCAGTGCTTTATCTCGTCGATAATGTGAGGGACCACCTGAACCGTTTTGCCTAAATAAGCACCACTACGCTCTTTATTGATCACCTCGAGGTACACCCTTCCCGTGGTGACGTTATTGGCTTGACTGGTTGGGACCCCTAAAAACCGCTCGTAATGGCCCAGGTCAAGGTCGGTTTCGGCTCCGTCGTCGGTCACATAGACCTCTCCGTGCTCATACGGATTCATGGTGCCGGGATCCACATTGATGTATGGATCGAATTTCTGGATCGTGACGCGTAGGCCTCGATTTTCTAATAATCGGCCTAAAGAGGCACAAATGATACCTTTTCCGAGCGAGGAAGTCACTCCGCCGGTTACAAATATATACTTCGTTTGCACAGGTCCCGTGGGTTAGTGGGGTGAGCCGAGGAGGTCCTGAGCAGCTAGCAACTGCCACTCGGGTGTGGCAGCCCGATTCGATGGATGGGATCGAAAGAGGTGCCCGACCAAAATACGATGTTTAAGGACGATGTGCCACCACGGTAAGCCCTGTTCCCGTATTGTTTTTTGATGAAAGGTCCAGGGTGTTGAACACGAAGGCGAGCGGAAGGGCAAGAACATAGAAAAATGGCAGCAAAACCACGAAGAAAAAGCTCTTATTCAGCATTTGCATGGGCCATTTAATGGAAATTCGCCAAGCCAAACTGCCCCAACGACCGTAAGCGAAGGACACCTCGTCGATCACAAATCCAGCCCGTTCCAGCTTCGTTGTCAGGTCCTCGGCAGCGTATCCATCTCGGACATGTTCACCAATGAAGCTCTCCCCTCCTTCTTCCGTAACATCCGATCCGCCTTGATCGGACGGCGTGTTGATAATAACCGAACCACCTTTTCGTAGGACTCGGAAAAAATTGGCAAACACTTTTTCGTCTTCTTCGATGTGCTCCATGACGTCTACCGAAAGAACCAGGTCGTACGGACCGCTGGCCTGTAACCGCGTCAAATCGTCAACCGAATAGGTAATGCGCGTATCGAGACCGGCCTGTTGGGTAAACGTTTTCGCTCTCTCGAGGTAATCTGGCTTGATGTCTACCGCGTGGACACGAACTTTTGTAAATCGCTTTGCGGTCCAGTAGGCGTACTGTCCAAATCCGGTACCTGCGTCTAGGACGCGAATGGACCCTTGCTTTCCTTTTAGAACGGAAGAAATAGCCTTTCGAACATACCACGCGCGCAGAAAAAACAGGTGCAATAGGGCAAAAAACAGACGCGTAGGCCAATAGCGCCCTTCTACCATTCCGCCAAATTTATCTTTTACTGGATCGTAATCCATTTTCGCTATGCGTTTATGAACCGTTGTACAAAGTGCTCCCACGACCATTCAGCCTTCATTTTTTCCGTGGCCTGAGCCATTTTCGTGGCTGTATCCCCCTCAAAAAACGTGTTTATAGCCATAGCCAACGGCGCAGGATTTTCCGGTGGCACCACCAATCCGCTTACGCCATGTTGAACCATTTCAGGCAATCCACCCACGCTGGTCACAATGGAAGGCACGTTAAAATGAAGCGCCATTTGAACGACTCCGCTTTGGGTTGCGCTTCGATAAGGCTGTACCAAAACATCGGCCGCTGAGAAATATACCTTGACCTGATCATCGGCTATATACGCATTATGACTGACAATTCGGTCTGCAATGCGCGGATCGCTCATCAACTTTTTCAAGAGGTCTTGGTCGTCATACCACTCCCCAGCAATGAGTAATCGAATTGAGTGATCGGTTTCTGCTAATGCCTGAAGCAACACGTCGAGTCCTTTGTAGGAGCGAACCAGCCCAAAAAACAGAATAAGGGGGCCCTTTTCATCCAATTTCAGCTGCCTGCGCGCTTCCCCTTTATCGATCCGATCGCCAAACTGATTGTATACGGGATGGGGTAGCACTTCAACAGCATGGCTTTGGGGGACATCCAACTGCTGAATGTCTTGCCGGACGTTTTCCGAAAGGGCGATAATTCGATCACATTGGTTCAACAGGGTTTGGGTCAGCACCCGACCAAAAGGCTGTTTTTTGTGAGGAAAGGCATTGTGTACAATGGCGGTAATTTTAATGCCGCGCTTCTTCAGAATGCGAACCATTCTTAGATAAGCTGGAGCAAAAAAAGGCATCCAAATCATGAAAGCCACTTCATCCACACCTTCTGAAATCAGGTAGTTAGCCGCTTTTTTCCAACTAAACGGATTAATCGAGTCGACCATGGGCGGGGCATTGAAGGATTCAATGGCGTGATCGGCATACTGACTGGTGCCGGGGAAGAGCCATTGGGGGTACTGCCTAGAAAACGAAACGCCAACTACTTGCACGCCAACCTGTTGGAGAGAAGAATGAAACCGGGCGCTAAAATGAGCAATCCCGCCTCGAAAAGGAGGATAGGGAGCCACAAGGCCCACTCTTCGTCCTTTTGAAAACTGGTTCACGGTTTTTGAGGTGCAGCCGAAGGGGTCCGCATGCGAGGAGACGGCGCGTATGTCGCTTCGATTTGTATGGTATCCAATCGCTCCATTCTAGGCACAACAATCATTTGGCCAATTAATCCCACGCTAAACATCTGTATCCCAACCAAAATGAGCATCACACCGAGTAACAACAGCGGTCGATCGCCAATGGGGTGACCGTACACCATTTTGTCGATCGAAATCCAAAGGCTAATTACAAACCCGCCAAAAAAGGCCAGTGTACCCAACGACCCAAAAAAGTGCATAGGGCGGCTGGCAAAACGGGTCAAAAACGAGACGGACAGGAGGTCTAAGAATCCCCTCAGGTACCGCTCTAGGCCAAACTTGGTCGATCCAAATTTACGAGCGTGATGCTGAACAACTTTTTCGGTGATACGGGTGTATCCCTGCCTTGCCGCCAGCAGTGGAATGTAGCGATGCAGTTCACCATACAAGCGAACACTTTTTACCACCTCATTCCGATACGCTTTCAACCCACAGTTGAAATCATGAAGCTCAATTTTCGTGATTCTTCGCGTCACAAAATTGAAAAACTTACTGGGGATGCGCTTCGAAAGCGGGTCGTGGCGTTCGCGTTTCCAGCCACTAACCAGATCGTATCCGGACTCCAAAAGCGCAATCAAACCTGGAATTTCAGCCGGATCATCCTGAAGATCGGCGTCCATGGTGATCACGTATTTGCCATCGGCACGCTTAAATCCGAGTGCTAAGGCGGCAGACTTGCCGTAATTTCGCCTCAGTTTCAGGCC
>JAURGV010000071.1 GCA_030833605.1 Rhodothermales bacterium | reverse complement strand
AGCCTGGACCGCCGCTCCCGACGGGCAAGTGCCGGAAGCCAAACACCTTATCGCAGGGTATCGCATTCAGCCAACAAAATGGCTTACGTTCTCCGCAGAAGGGTTTTATAAAGCGCTGGACAACATTGTCGTGCCGGAATGGACGGCGTTTCCACGGTTTACGACCCGTATTCAACCTGCCGATGGTACCGCCTCTGGTTTTGACCTTCGCTTGGAGCTCGGCAGTAGCGACAAATTCCAAACGACCCTAAGTTGGGGTAGAAGCGAAGTGGTATATGGATCTACAGCTCGTGCGCTTCAAATCCTTACTGGCGAGGAATCGATTGAATACTCCCCTCCACACGATCGCAAGGACCAAATTAACATCATGACCGCGATGAACATTAAAGGGTTCAACTTCAACGTGCGGTGGCAATTTGGAACGGGCCTTCCGTTTAATGAATCCCTTGGTTTTGATCGCTGGGTGATGCTGGATAGCTTGGTCAACGTGTCGCAGGTACCAGGCGAGGAACGCGTGCTTTACGGCCGCCCGTACACCGGACGACTACCTACCTATCACCGACTAGACATTTCACTAGATCGCGAATTCCGCGTCGGACCAACCACATTTTTGACCATTCAGACGGGCGTGATTAATGCGTACGACAGACGCAATTTATTTTACCTCGACTTGTTCACGTTGAGGCGGGTGGATCAGCTCCCGCTTATCCCAACGTTCGGATTAAAACTTGAGTATAAATAATGGACGCAGCTCGACAGCTATCACGTATTCTGCGTTTGAAACACAGCGTAATGGTGTTTCTATTCCTTGTCGGCGGCTCTATGCTTTGGAGCGGTTGTGAGGAAGATGTAAATCCATTTGTTGAAGAGGATCGCTTTTTCACCGTCTTTGGCTACCTGGACACCGCCTCCAATGAGCAATATCTCCGTGTAATTCAACTTAGAACTGAATTCGCATCGAGTGGACAGGACGTTATCGACGCAATCGTGTCTACGACCGAAGTGGAAACGGGCGTCAAGACCATTTGGTCAGATTCCCTCGTTTCTTTCTCTGATGGAACTATAGGACATATTTTTGTTGGGAAATTGCGCCCCGTCCCCGGATTTCACTATACGTTGAACGTTTTAAGAGAGGATGGAAAGGGAGCAACGGCGACCACACAGGTTCCGGTTTTGGAATCGGTCCGGTTGGAAGAGCCCTTCGTTGGCTTTATCGGCACTACGCAAAAAGTGGTTTGGCCGCAGGTCGATTTTATGCCTTTTCGCGTGGAAGTGTGGTACCGGACCCTCGACACCGCTACAGACGGACTACCGTTCCGCGAAGCCATTGTTATTTATGGAGATGATCACGGACGCGTTGGCCAGCAAACCGCCAACGGTTGGGAAGTTTTGGTCCGATACGCAGAGGATAAAAAAGAAGTGGGTCGACAAATCGGATTTGGAGAGGGCGACCAACCCATTTTAATGGCTATGGGCATGCGTTTAACCATGACCGACGACCAGTGGAGACCACCCGATGGTGTATTTGACCCGGAAATCTTAGTCCAACCGGGTACGTTTTCCAATGTAGAGGGTGGTTTTGGGTATTTTGGATCCCTCAATCAATTTGCTTTGGAGTGGACCTTAGATCCTGCGGCCACCAGAGGTGCGGGATATACGAGCCCTGGGAAAAAGTAAACGGGTTATTCAGAACAAACGTACCCCGAAAACAGTACTCCCCTTTTTAATCGATCCGGGCTGTAGATCCCTATTTGAGTCTGTGCCTTGTAGGTTGATGTTTGCTATAATTGTACAAAGGTCTATCCGATATGTCGAAACCTGATATTTGGAAAAACGGACAATTTGTTCGTCACGAGGATGCTACTGTTCACGTTTTGACGCATGCTTTGCACTATGGAAGCTCTGTTTTTGAAGGCATTCGATGCTATAAAACAGATAAAGGGTCGGCCATATTTCGGCATCCGGAACACATGCAGCGTCTTATTGACTCTGCACGTATTTATCGGATGGACATTGGGTATACCTGCGAACAGCTTGAACAAGCGGTCATTGACACCATTGTTCGTTCCGGAATGGAAGAATGCTATATTCGGCCCCTTTCTTTTCGTGGGTATGGGAAAATGGGCGTGAATCCCATTAATAACCCGGTTGAAACCATCATTGCGGTGTGGGAGTGGGGAGCATACTTAGGTCCCGAGGCTCTCGAGCAAGGCGTGGACGTTCATGTCGCTTCGTGGAATCGCATGGCCCCGAATACTTTCCCATCCATGGCAAAAGCAGGTGGAAATTACCTTAACGCGGGGTTGGTGAAAATGGACGCCGTGCTGAATGGCTTTTCCGAAGGCATCATGCTTAGCACGAATGGCCACGTAGCCGAAGGGTCTGGAGAGAATCTTTTCCTTGTGAAAAATGGCACGCTATACACCGCGCCTGTAGCCCTGTCCATTCTACCCGGAATCACGCGTGATAGCATTATTACCCTAGCGCGTGATATGGGCCTTTCCGTTCAAGAAGGTCTAATCCCTAGGGAAGCGCTGTACGTGGCCGATGAAGTGTTCTTTACCGGTACAGCTGCCGAAGTAACACCTATTCGCACCATCGATCACCACACGATCGGGGCTGGTAAACGCGGAGAGATCACGGAACGTTTGCAAACGGCCTATTTCGATATTATACATCGAGGAAACGATCCGTACGGTTGGTTAACCCACGTTCCTGTCGCGGCGGCCGTCTAAAGGTCTGGCGAAAAGCCTAGTCTTTAGAATTCGTAGATAAACATCGATCGATCTCCTGCGAGATCGCCGGAAAGAAATACGTCTTTTCGACCGTTTCCATCGTAGTCAAATACGGCAACCGCTCCATTGAGTACCATTTGAGCGCTACCTATTTGGAGGAGGTATCTATCGATATTTTCTGCGACAAGTACTTTTTCGGACCCCAATCTATCCAGTGATTCAATCCCCCAACTAAACAAATCGGCATCGCCATCGCGATCCAAATCTTTTAGAGATACTCCGCCGCCGTACAGCCCGGGGAGTGCGGTCGGAACCTGGGTAAATCCACCGGAACCATTGTTTTGGAATAGAAAGGTTTGTCCGCGCATGATAGCGGGGCCCAATTGACCACCGTTGATCAATAAATCCAGGTCGCCGTCGTAATCAATATCACCAAATGCGGTCGCTCCGAAATACAAATTTGGAAGATTTTGGGAGTATGGCGAAAACAGACCCTGACCGTTGTTCACGTACAACTGCATACGGGGTTGGCCTTTTTCGTTGATTCCAGAGACCATAAAATCCGCATCTCCATCGCGATCTACGTCAGCGACGGAAATAGAACTGACCTGAAGACCTTCGAAGGCATTTGAACTCGGTTCATAGCGCTGATTGCCTCTTCCCATCCAGACGCCCAATACCAATCCATTAGAGGACCGACCACCCATAACGATGTCGACAATGCCGTCGTTATTAAAATCCGCTGCTGCAACTTGGCTATCATAGATGGCCGGCAAACCGTGGTTCGGGGAAATGGAAAAGGCATCACTGCCGCGGTTCAAGTAAATAGAGGTGTTGGGGACTTGAATTTCTGTGTTGTCTGGAGTAAAGCCCGAGACGGCGAGTCCGGTCACAATAAGATCCAGCCGATTGTCACGGTCCACGTCGTACCACGTAACGCTGCCTTTGAAAACACTCGTTTTTAAGAAGGGCACCTGTTGATAGTCGGCATAAACAGTGGGTTTAGCCAGTGGGGTTACCTGAACCACTCGCCGACGTAAGAACCGATATAACACGGTATGGATGGTACCGTCGGCATGGCGGCCCGTCACCATCACATCCTCGTCGCCATCGCCATCAAAATCGCCCCCTGCATGGGCACCTTCACGAAGAGGAGGGATACCGGTTACTTGAACCAACTGGCGCTGTGCTACCGCCGAAGAGGTGATCAAGCCAGCGAGCATTATTCCAACCAGCCATCCAAATAAAGGCACCTTTTTTAACATGGTACTAGGGAAACGCTGATTGAAATAGATGGAGAAAATGGAGGCAAAAGAGTGCATTTAGATTCTGACCATTAACGGATAAGAGTCAATGACCCGGTTTTTGACTGTTTACCAGCTCGCAATTCAAACCAATACACTCCGGAGCCCAATTGCCTGCCCTGTTTATCTTTACCGGTCCACTCCACCGTGTGCGTTCCTGCAGATAAAACTCCCGATGACAGTTCTGAAACCTGTTGTCCAAGAGAGGAATAGACCCTCAAGGTCACATGGGTCGGGTCGGGTAGGTCAAACTGTATGTGGGCAACGTCCGTGAAAGGGTTTGGATAGGTACTCTTCAACTGAAATGTGGAAGGAAGCTGCTCGTCGGAATCCAAATCCGTCGCGAATGAGCCGGAAACAACAAAGCTACGTTCAGCAGAAAATGCTGAGGCGACAAGTGCGCTATTGATGGCCTGAACGCTCCAATAGTACGTTCCGTTTGGCAGGTGCTCCAGCTGAAAAGAGTTGGACGATTCAGCGTTCCCAGGCTTGGGAACACGCAACCGGCCCGTTGCAAAATCAGCCATGGACGATACGATATCCGAGCCTCCAGGGGTCGACCCAACGCGGACGTTGTACGAGATAAGCGCATTGGAAGGATCGGATTGAACCGAACTACTCCATCGCAATGAAATCACATCATTCTCAATCTCGACGTTTCCGATAGATGGAGCCGTTGGTAAACTTGGTCTTACCTGGCGTTCATTGAGGTAGATATTCGTTGTGGACTGGGCATAGGGCGTATATCCGGATGAAAACAAATCAAGATCGCCGTCGCCATCAAAATCGGCCCATTCAACGTCTGAAAATATGGAGCCAATCAAAACCGTCGTATTGGTAAAGGTACCGTTATCGTTGCGATACACACGCGCATTGCGTTTCCCCAGTACTTCTACGGCGCCGAGCAACAAGACATCCAGATCGCCATCGTGATCGTAGTCGCCCCACGTGATATCACCTGCCAAAACACCTTCAAAAGACTGAGAAACTTGCGTAAAGGCGCCAGCGGTGTTCTTCCAAAGATTAACCCTTCCGGTCAATAGTTTGGACGAAACAACGCCTCCACCCACCAGCAAATCCAGGTCGCCATCTCCGTCATAATCGCCGAGATCCATGGAAGAAAAGGCAAACGGCCCCATTTCAGAGGCTACTTCGGTGAATTGGCCCGCAGTGTTGAGAAATCGTTTGGTGGTGAACCCTTGCTCACCTGCGCCCGAAAGGACTAGATCCAAGTCACCATCTTTATCGAGATCGCCCAAAGCCGAATCGCCATATCCGAGGCCCGGCAAAGCATTTTGGTTCACATCAAATTGCCCACCGCCACTATTTGTAGCGATAATGGAAACCGATTCATCGGCCCCATTCACGCCCGTAAGAACAAGGTCCAAGTCGCCGTCTTTATCAATGTCCCCCCACGATGCCGAACCGCTATGAAGGCCCGGTAATCCCGTTGTTATTTCTGAAAAGGTAGATCCATTATTCCGATAAATGCGCGTTCCAACAGAATAGGGGTGTGTCAACGTTTCGCTGCCCGCCACAAGTAAATCTAGGTCGCCGTCGCCGTCGAAATCGGTCCAAGATGAAAAGGAAAATACCGCCGATCGAATGGGGGAAGGGTGAGCGCTAAAATGAGCATTACCATTGGCTGAACGCCCCTGATTGACGTAAATAGCCGATTCTATTCCATTTTCCGACTCGCCGCTTAGGTATAAATCGAGGTCACCATCGCCGTCAATATCTCCCCAAGAGAGACTGCCATGTCGAACCATTGGGAGATCATGGCTCAGAATATTGAACGTAAAAGGAGTCGTGACGGGTTGCGCCTGAACAAGAAGGGGGAGCCCAACTAGAACCAGTACAAATACAGCAGTACAAAAACGGCTCATAGGTTGATTTCGGAGCGATAATGGATGCAAGAAAAGGGCGACTATACAAATTGGAAATGGCCCGTAAGCAGAACGGCAAAAGGTAACGAAGAAGGAATTAATATCCTCTAAAATCCTCCCATTTATGCCCTTTTTTACGTGGTTTCTGCCACATGTATTAGTTCGGTGGCTGTATCGTCGCCTAAATACCGATCAATCATCCAATGTGCGACATAAATCAGCGGAGTAATCAGAATCGCCACAATGAATTTATACCCATAATTGAATAGCGTGACGGCGATAATAGTCTCTAGCGTCATCGGTCCATAAAATGCTATGAACAGGACGATAAACGTGTCCAAAAACTGCGACCCGAACGTCGACCCGGTAGCTCTAAGCCACAAATGCTTTCCTTTTGTGAGGTTTCTGAGCCAATGAAATAAGGTGATGTCAGCCAACTGACCAACCAAATAAGCGACTAAACTACCTACGATGATGCGTCCGCTGGCGCCAAAAACCGTATTAAATGCTTCAGCTGGTACGGGTGAAATGGATGCCGTTGGTACGGACATGGCAATTTGGATCAGTCCAAACTCAAACATGATCATCAACATACCCAGATACGTCACAAACCGTATCCCGGGTTTGCCGAAATACTCGTTTAATAGGTCGGTTATGATAAACGTAATCGGAAATGCGATAACTCCAGCTGTCATCACCACTTCGTCAAACGATTGCCCCATAATGGTTAAGGCAAAGGGCAGTTTTATGACGGTAAATAACTTTCCGGCTGTTGCCTCCGCAACTACAAGTGCGGTCAAAAAAATAGCCGTGCAGACCACAAACAGCTTTTGCGGGCGGCTGAGCATGTGGATTTTATTCATTAGCGTGAATGACTTGGATTGGGTTGTTTAGTCAGCTATGGGGAGTTCGAATTCAAATACGGACCCCTTTCCAGGCGTGCTTTTGATGCGCAAAACCTGATTATGACCTGCTAAAATATGTTTTACAATCGACAATCCTAACCCCGTTCCACCTCCCGACCGAGAACGACTTTTGTCTACCCTAAAAAACCGCTCGGTTAATCGACTGAGGTGTTCCTTTTCAACGCCAATTCCCTCGTCAACGACCGAGATGCGGACGGCTTCTTGTTTATACAAGGTCACGTTTACGGCGACGGTTTTCTTCGGATTGGAATAGTTGATCGCGTTGACCAACAGATTGGATAGCACCTGCCGTAGTTGAATGGCATCTCCTAGTGCTCCTTTCACACCACTGGCGATGTCCACGGTGACCGTGATTTCTGATTTTTTGGCCAAGGCTTCAACCGATTCCACTACATCATAAACCCAGCGTGTAACATGGAATGGTTTAATGTCCATCTCTCGCCTACCCGTTTCTAGACGGGAAATCTCGGTCAGGTCTTGGGTCAAAACGGATAACCGATCAGCGTTGCGCACAATTTTTTCGACAAAGGTCCGCCGAAATTCTTCGTCCTCCAACCCGCCATCCAGCAGCGTTTCCGCAAAGCCGCGAATGGCAAAAATGGGTGTTTTAAGTTCGTGGGACACGTTGCCAATAAAGTCCCGTCTATAATTTTCTAGCGTTTTAACGTCGTCAAATTCTTTGGCCATCACCTTACCGGTTCGATTAACCTGTCGAATGACATCCTGTATTTCATCGCCCTCGTCCCGGGCAGCGAGGTCCAAGCTTTCAAAGGAGTGATTTTTGATTCGCTTTAACGTTTTCCGAATGTATTGCAGTCGATATTTGGCATGACGGGAGGTGAGAACATACGCGGCGGATCCTGAAACAATGGGTAAAAGCACGAGGTCGAGCCGTGACCAAGACCACTGGACGAGTTGCAAAAGGCCAACCCCTGCCAACGTAAAAAGCGCCGTTCCTATCGCTACGTTTTTGCCCAGTTGGAATGGGTGTCGCACGAAGGAGGGTAGGGCTTTAACCTTCCGTAGACGGGATTTTTTCATGCTTGTGGGTAAAAGCGGGAGGGCATTCGGCTAGGAATCTAACCTAGCGGCCATACGATATCCAACTCCTTTAACCGTTTCAATGTATTTGTCGCCTATTTTTTCGCGGATTTTCCGGACGTGCACGTCTACCGTACGATCGGCAACGTATACATCGTGCCCCCATACTTTATCCAACAGGTCTGCACGCGAATATACTTTTCCCGGCTTGGAAGCGAGAAAGTAGAGCAATTCAAATTCTTTCCGGGCCAAATGGATGGGCTCTTTGCTGCCGGTTAACTGAGCTTCAAAGCGATCTCTATTAATCACGAGCTCGCCTATGGAAAGGACTTCCGAGGATGTTTCCAAAAGCCCCCGGCCGCGAAGGAGTGCTTTAACCTGGCTAAGTAAAACAGGAATCGAGATGGGCTTCACCAAATAAATATCAGCGCCTGTTTCGAGGCCACTAATATGATCCGATTCTTGATCCTTTGCCGTTAACATCAGAATCGGTACCTCTCTTAAGGAGGCATTTTCCCTGATTTTGCGCGTCATTTCGATGCCATCCATGGAAGGCATCATGATATCCAAAACAATGAGGTCTGGATGATGAGATTTTGCTTGCGCTAAGCCTTCAACGCCATTACTTGCCGTAATCGTGTCGTATTTTTCTTTTTTAAGGTTATACTTAACCAGGTCTACAATGTCCTGTTCATCATCGACAATAAGAATCAGCGGTTGCTCGCGAAGTGCACTCAACTCATGCATGGTTCAATGGGACTGGATATTTGCGAAAATCCTTGTAGGTTATAACGTCGAGAATAGGACCGTCACATTACCAAAGTATTAAGAAACCGCTTTAAATCTACACGAATTACGTATTCATGGAAAGAAAATTACGATATGCCATGGTCGGTGGGGGCCCAGGTGCTTTTATTGGAGCAGTACACCGCACCGCAGTTCGGCTCGATGGATTGGCAGAAATTGTAGCTGGAGCCTTTTCGTCGTCGGCTGAAAAATCAAAAGAAACCGGCACAGAGCTTCATTTGGACCCGAATCGGGTGTACGGGTCGTGGCAGGAATTAATTGAAAAGGAAGCCTCACGAACCACCGATCGTCTGGATTTTATTAGCATTGTTACGCCCAATTTTTTGCACTATCCGGTAGCCAAGGCGGCGTTGGAAGCGGGATTTGATGTGGTTTGTGACAAACCGATGACGATGACCGTTGAGGAATCGGAAGATTTATGCCGAACTGTGACGAAAACGGGGCGCCTATTCGCTCTGACCCATAACTATACGGGCTATCCGATGGTCAAGGAGGCTCGAAAGTTGGTTTCCGACGGAAAGTTGGGCGAATTGCGCAAAATTGTGGTTGAATATCCACAGGGGTGGTTGTCCACGTTGTTGGAATCGGACGGGCAGAAGCAAGCCGTTTGGCGTTCCGATCCGGAGAAAGCGGGTATTTCTTCAGCCTTAGGGGATATTGGAACCCATTGCGAGAACCTGGTCCATTATATCACCGGCCTTGAGATGGACTCCATGCTGGCTGATTTAGGCACCGTTGTCGCAGGACGTGTTCTTGAAGATGATGCTTCGATATTAATCAAGTACAAAGGCGGCGCGAGAGGCATTCTATACTGCTCTCAAATCAGTATCGGGGAAGAAAATGCGCTGACCATTCGGGTGTATGGCTCTAAGGCAGCGTTGGAGTGGAAGCAGGAAAATCCGAATTATTTACGGATGAAATACCCCGATGCCCCGGAGCAGATTTTAAAGCGAGGAAGTGGGTATTTGGGTGCGGCGGCCGCACACGCGAGCCGCCTTCCCGGCGGACACCCCGAGGCGTTTATTGAGGCCTTTGCCAATATTTATACCAGCGCTATTCGGTGTATGGCGGCTCGCGCAGCGGGCGCCGCACCAACGGCTCTAGACAACGACTACCCAACCGTCCAAGATGGCGCCCGGGGTATTCACTTTATTCATACGGCGGTAGACAGTCACAAACGCCAGTCGTGGGTGGATGCTTCGTATTCGCCACCTAAATAGTTTGGAAGCCTTCGGCACCCGATATTGCTAACCCATTAAAAATTTCCTGACTACTATGTCTCGTCCTGTAACACTTTTCACCGGCCAATGGGCCGACCTTCCCCTAGAAACGTTAGCTCAAAAAGCCGCAGATTGGGGGTATGATGGGCTTGAACTCGCCTGCTGGGGAGATCATTTTGATGTCCAACACGCCCTTAAAGAGGCCGACTATTGTGATAAAAAGCGGGCTCTTTTGAAAAAGTATGGCCTAGAGGTGTATTCGATTAGCACGCACCTGGTGGGCCAGGCGGTTTGCGATCGAATTGATGAGCGCCACAAAAACATTCTCCCGGCTCATGTTTGGGGAGACGG
>JAURGV010000070.1 GCA_030833605.1 Rhodothermales bacterium | reverse complement strand
TCCATCATCCCACGAAAGCGTTTCGGATTGGCTCGAAGCAGTTGAAATGCCCGCTTTTCCAGAAGGGACAAATCGATAAAGCAATTCCGGGGGGACAATTTCGTTTTCGTACATGGAGCTCAGGATGGGCTCTGGGGTAGAGTTGGAAAAAGCGATCCAGCCAATTCCAACAGAAACCACTACGACTGCGGCCATGCTAAGGGCAGGCAACAACATCTTTCTAAGCTGCACCCTTCGGAAAACAGGGCCACGATCTAACCGAGCTTTTTTACCGTTGTGAGTGGCTTCATTGCGGGAAGCCGCTAGAATGCGATCGATTACCGCCCGATCCGGACGTTCCTTTTTCTTTATATCGAGCCTGAATTTGGTCTCGCTTAGAGCGGAATACTCAGATTTCAATGCTGGTTTACTCAAAAGAGTTCTCAGATCTTGATCCGGCTCCCCCTCTCCGTAAAGGTGCAGAAGAATATCTCGTTTTTCGTTACTCATGTGCTACAACTACTTCCGATAGGTCTTTTCTTTGTTGGCTAGTCAAGTGGCGTCGAAGATTGATCAACGCATACCGCATCCTTCCCAATGCCGTGTTAATAGAACAGCCCGTTAGGTCTGCAATTTCACGGAACGTCATTTCTGACTCGTGTCGCAATAGCAGTACTTCTCGTTGTTCTTCTGGAAGCGCTGCGATACCTGCCTGGAGTAGATCAGCCATTTCAGTTTGGTGAATCTCTTCCTCGGCAGAGGGTGCTTCATCAGGAATGCGACTCCAATAGTCGACCTCTTCTGAATCTCCAACGGACTCGACATCTCTCCACTTTTTTCGGGCTCTAAGATGGTCGAGTGCCGCATTGCGGGCAATACGAAGGACCCATCCTAGAAATTTGCCTTGGACCGTATACGATCCTCGTTTTTTGGAAAGCGCAGAAATAACCTTTAAAAAGGTCTCTTGAAATAAGTCGTTGGCCACTTCGCGATCGCGCACCATCCCCAACAGGTAGCCAAAGACCCGTTCTTGATGTCTATCTAATAGGGTGCGGAATGCCGATTCGTCTCCGTGCTCGACATATCGCACAACCAGATCTTCATCGGATGGATGCATGATTGAGATTGTGGTGGTTCAGTGATGCGTTGTTTGTAAAACGCTCGTCTTAGGATATTATTGTTGTGCAGCACAAATTTTTATTGCGCTACCGGAAATAATAAGTCCACCTACGTAAAAAATCGTATTCGAGTTACCGAATGATCTTTATTTGTTGGCCCACCCGGATAGTATTGGAGTTGATCTGATTCCACTCCTTAATATTCGCGACAGAAACGCCATATTGTTGTCCGATTCCAATAAGCGTATCACCGCTTTTCACCACGTGTGTTGTGGTTTGCGCTTGGCCGGCATAAATGGTGATCTGTTGATCAATGCGAATGTTTGAGCCTTTAATCTTATTCCATTGACGTAGCTGAGACACGGTGACATTGTTTTTGGAGGCAATGCCGCCTAGTGTATCTCCTCTTTTTACGCGGTAGGTAATTGGCTCGTCGGCTTTTTTCGGGGCTTCACGACCATCTGTATAAATAGTAAGTCGTTGTCCCACATTGATTTTGGATCCTGAAATATCGTTCCAGCCTCGAAGGCTAGAAATCGACACTTTGTGCGAATCGGCAATTCCACTTAACGTATCGCCGCTACGAACGCGGTAGGTGATTTTAACGTCTTTTGGTTTTTCACTCGGTGGCGGCGTAGGCTTGCTCTCTGTATCGGCAGATGTTGTACGTAAACTTGTTTGTTGGACCGGAACGGAATTCTCAACTACGGGACTTGGCTGAGCAGCCAAGGTCTGCTGGACTACAATTGGGCGATTCAATCGTCTCGGATATTGAACGACCGTTTGAGATAATTCAGCAAACTGCGCTTCAGGCAGGCTGCTGGAGTAATCAGCAAATGGTACGACCAAACGTTGTCCAATTCTCAAATTGCTCGATTTGAGGGCATTTTTATCCATCAATTGGGCCACGGAAACCTCAAACTGAGCTCCGATGGCACTCAATGTGTCGCCACGTTTTACGATGTATTCTCCTGAAGGGCGTTTGGCCGTTTCAGGTAGAACCGAGTAGGCAGCCACAAATGAATCGTAGGTGCCCAATGGAATACGCAGATAGAAGATGTCTTTCGTTGGAGGTAACGATTCCCTGCGGAGGTTGGGATTGAGCGCCTTAATGGTGGCAACGTCCGTCTGGGCCATTTTCGCGATGTCCGACAGGCTAATCATTCCCGTTACAGGGACCACTGAATACGTGTATTGAGGTCCTTCTTCTTTCCGTACCAACCCAAAGGATTCAGGGTTCGATGTGATGAGAGAGGTAGCGATAAACGATGGAACGTAGTTTCGGGTCTCCGCTGGTAAATACGGATACATATCCCAGAAAGTAGGATTCGATTTCCCGCTACTTGCCATGGCTCGTTTGATACAACGAGGGCTACAGTTATATCCAGCGAGTGCAATTTGCCAATCGCCACCGTATTGCCGGTATAGATCTTTGAGGTGTTTTGCTGCGGCGCGGGTCGCAAGTTCAGGATCCATTCGATCATCTACCCATGCATTCACATTGAGTCCGTAAGCACGGCCCGTTGCAGGGATAAATTGCCATAAACCAACCGCACTGGCCCAACTACGTGCCCGGGGTACCAATCCCGACTCGATCATGGCTAAATACTTGAGTTCATCCGGAACGCCTTCTTCGGCGAAGATTTTTTCAACCATTGGGAAATAGGTATCCGCCCGACTAATCCAGCCGAGTAGGGTGTCGCGGCGCTTTTGTAGGAGAAATTCCATGCTGCTTTCAACCAAACGGTTCATGGTCATTTCGACATCTGTACCTACAGAAACCATCCCAGATGGGATTACATCTTCTAAAAGCGGGTCTTTTACTTTTTCTAGCTCAGCAAAAATCGCTTTTTGGACCTCATAAATGTCCCCAAAAGCGGCGAATAGCGTTTCTGAAGGGCCGTATACGCGCTCGTATTCATCTACAAGAATTGAATAGATGTGCGAAAAACGGGTATCTGCTACCACATCTTCGAGCAGTAACATTTCACCGAGATCGGCAATAGCTTGTTCTAAAATGAAAACAACGGCGTCCTCGTCGTTTCTAGATTCGGCAGCCATGAGGTCTGACTGATACCCGTAGAGCGTAGAAAGGTGCTCTAGATAGGTGTACTCGTAGGGTTCCTCTTCGTAGCCGGTTCTGATTTTCAAGGCGTCCTTGTCATTTCTCTCAACGATCGAAGGAGGCAGAACTTTAACCGGATGGGTACTATTTCGATCTTGGGCGAGAGTCGAAAGGGTTACGAAGCACAAACACAACAGGAGTAGAGAATGACGCACGGTAGCCTCGTGATTTTGACCAGAACGGTCCAATAACGGATATTGGGCGATTCGGTTAAAGTAACCTCTCACCATGGTGCCTTATCCGGATGAAGGATAACGACTTGTGTAAAATAATCAACGCACTTTAGAGTTCCCAATAAGGGGCAATAAATTACACTCTATTGGACTAAAGTGGGATGTTGCCGTGTTTCCTTTTTGGATTCACTACGACCTTGTTTTTCAGCATTTCCAAGCCCCGAATAATCTTGAATCGAGTAGACGAGGGTTCAATCACATCATCGACGTATCCGTATTCAGCTGCCACGTAAGGATTTGAGAACCGATCGCGGTACTCGTCAATTATTTTCTCCTCCGTTTCCTGAGGGTTTTCTGACGATTCGATTTGACGACGATAAATGATTTCAACCGCCCCTTTCGGTCCCATAACAGCTATTTCAGCCGTGGGCCAAGCAAAATTAAGGTCTCCGCGGATGTGTTTCGAGTTCATCACATCGTAGGCCCCACCATAAGCTTTTCGGGTAATCACGGTAATTTTGGGCACGGTGGCTTCGCAAAAAGCATAGAGTAGCTTCGCCCCGTTCCGGATAATACCACGCCATTCCTGATCCGTACCGGGCATAAAACCGGGTACATCCTCAAAAACGAGTAGAGGGATGTTAAACGCATCACAAAAACGAACAAAACGGGCTCCTTTGACGGAAGAATCAATATCGAGAACGCCGGCCAATACAGCTGGGTTATTGGCCACAATCCCCACAGACTGTCCGTTCATCCGAGCAAAGCCAACGATAATATTGGGTGCAAAGTCGGTATGGATTTCTAAAAAGCGGCCATCATCGACGATAGAGGACAATACCGTACGCATTTCATAGGGTTTGTTCGGATTGGATGGCACGATAGTGTCCAATGCGACATCCTTTCGGTCGATAGGATCTTTTGTGGGGTGTAAAGGGGCCGGATCTTCGCAGTTTGATGGCAAAAAGGAGCATAACTCGCGAATGGTCATCAAGCATTCGGCCTCACTTTTACACGCCAAGTGAGCCACACCGCTTTTGGAAGCATGCGTATCGGCGCCGCCCAATTCTTCGGAGGTAACGTTCTCTTGGGTAACCGTTTTTACCACGTTGGGGCCCGTTACAAACATGTAACTGGTAGACTTCACCATGAAAATAAAGTCCGTGATGGCCGGGGAATACACCGCTCCGCCCGCGCAGGGGCCCATAATGGCTGAAATTTGAGGGACGACACCCGAAGCCAACGTGTTCTGAAGAAAGATATCGGCGTAGCCGCCTAGAGAAACCACTCCTTCTTGAATACGGGCCCCGCCTGAATCATTTAAACCAATAATGGGCGCTCCGTTTTCCAGGGCCAGCTTCATGATTTTTATGATCTTTTGGGCGTGCGCCATGCCCAAAGAACCGCCAAAGACCGTAAAGTCTTGGCTATACACATAGACTAGTCGACCGTCAATCGTCCCGTACCCAGTGACCACACCGTCTCCGTATGGTCGGTTTTTTTCTAAACCAAAGTCGTGGGATTGGTGCCGAACAAACATGCCCAATTCTTCAAACGACCCATCGTCCAGAAGAATTTCGATGCGCTCGCGAGCTGTCAGCTTTCCTTGATTGTGCTGCTTTTCCATCCGGGCCTTTCCACCACCTTCAAGGGCTTCAGCGCGGCGGGAGTTCAGGTCCTGAAATAGTTCTTCGTTGGAATGCATGTTACCTGTGGTGCTAGGTGGTTAGCCCAGAATAGCGAGATTCTACCGCATTAGTAAAATCGACGGCGGAAGTAGCGTAAATGTCGACTTTAAAAGGCCGAAAAACACGTTGAGCAATAATTTCAGATGCCGTGGTCCAGTCAGGAGCCGCTGCTAATGCCTTCATGGTCTCCTGGAAAGCGTCGGCATCGTTTTTAAATAGGTCGCGAAGGAATTGGTCTTTTCGCGAAGCTTCTTTTCCCAACACAATGGCAACGAAATCCGGTTGAGGAGTGGCTGGCGGTGGCATTTCTTGAACAGGCGCTACCAATCGCGGGTCTGGTTTATCTTTTTTAAAGGTTTTCCAGAGGGGTTCCGGGGCCGTCGGTCCTTGCTGTGCATCTACCTTTGCTGTCGGTGATTCGCCCCCATTTCCTACGGATTTCTGAAACTTCTTCCATAAAGGTATGGGAGCCTCCCCTTGGGCAGGGGCCTCTGCGACAGGTGCTACTGGTGTGGCAGAGACGTGGGCAGGTGGCGCTTTTGGTGCAGATTGTGGGGGAGGCGCCGGCGCCGGCTCCGTTTCGGGTTCGAGAGCTGCTTCAATAAGCTGTTGAAGGGAACGAAGCGAAACCAACTCGGCTTGCTTGGCTGTTGCTGCCCGATGAATGACTTTGCAAAAGTGCTCTTGCCCTTTTTCCTGGAAAAACAAGAGAACGAGAGAAACAGGAATTCCGGGGTTTGGTAGATGGATCAGGTCGGCAAGCGGCGTCATGAGTTTTACCCACTCTGCAGCCGAATACTGGTTGGTGAGTTGCCGATCAATATGATTTAAGGCCGTAGCGAACTCAGATTTGAAGATGCGTTGGTTCTTTTTCTTGCTGATATAGGCATCGACTGCGCGGGTAATGTAGGCGTAGTCCACAAAATAGCCTGTTTTTCGCTGTACGTCCGTAGCAGAACATGAATCCGAATCGCCTCCGAAAATAAATTTGACGAGCAGCGATGTCGGCGTCACCAAATAATCCAGCACGTGTTCAACGGCTTGGCGAACGGCACGCTGCCATTCAGAGACAGGAAAATGGGCTGTGGATCCGAGCGTTAAAACGGCCTCCTGCAATACTTTTTGGTAGGTGGGGTCGTCCGCATTGAACCATTCGGACCTGACGTTTAGTAACTCAGCGGCTTCCAACTCCGACCTGCGCTGCAGCGTATTTAACAAGAAATGTTGGACACCTTGAGGAATCTCTGACGACTCAATCTGTGCTCGGGAGTATGATTTCCCGATAGGAAACCGGCTAAGAATTTCGCTTTCTAAGTGTTTTATCAGTTGGTCACGCATGCCTATTCAGTTTTTCTGAAGCGTCTTACGCATGTTGTTTCAACAGGTTTTAGGCAAGGCCTGAATCCTGATTAAATAATGTGAATGGTTTGTTAAGGGGGAATCTGTTGGTCTTTTTTTGCGTCTAGCAGTCGCTGTGGGAGTTTTCCTTAAGGATGGAATTCTTTCACGGATCACATTTAAGGTATTTGATACCGGGCCGATAATAGTTTTGAGACGGACTCTGATTCATCCAGGATTTGTCTCAAGGCGGTTTGTCCTCAGGAGAAGCCCGGTCCTGTAAGACCGGGCTTCTTCTATTTTTAGTTCGGACATCTTTTCAACTTTTTCCGCCAAAAGATTGTGCTAAAGTCACTTTTCGCATTTTTAGCCCTCATTTTACTAAGCCTTCCGGCTACAGCGCAGCAAAAAAAACCAGAAACACTTAACGTGTTTATAGATTGCGAGCGCTCGTGTGATTTTGACTATATCCGACGTGAAATACCCTACGTTAACTACGTTAGGGATCGGGTTGGTGCTAACGTGCACGTTCTGGTAACCAACGAAAGTACCGGGTCCGGCGGCCGTAGTTATAATTTGGAGTTCTTCGGGTTAGAGTCGTTGGCGTCTATGAAAGATGTTTTGACTTTTAACTCGGGTTCGACGGCAACAGATACCGAAAGACGAGAAGGCTTAACGGAAACCATTGCTAGGGGCCTGGTCCGGTTTCTAATGACCACCGCTGTGGGAGAACGTATTGTTATTTCTGTTCCGGTAGTTGGGGAGTCCATGGATCCTGAAAATGTCCAAGTGATCGAAGATCCATGGAATTTCTGGGTGTTTAATATCCGTTTAAATGGTGAGCATCAAGCGGAAGATGCGCGCACCAATACAAAAATTGAATCCCGTGTTTCTGCGGATCGCGTTACGGAAGATTGGAAATTTGGCATCAGCGGGCGCATGAACTATCGGGAAAGTCGTTATGACTTGTCCACAGGAACGATTACGAGCACCAATCGCGATGGCAATGTGTACGGCCAGTTGGTTAAAAGCCTAACCGCGCATTGGTCAGCCGGCTTAACGACATACACGGCGACTTCTTCCAGTAACAACACCGAATTGTCCGCTTCTCTTTCTCCGACTGTTGAGTACAGTTATTTCCCTTACTCGGAATCGTCTACCCGGGATTTGCGCCTACGGTATGAATTGAACTTTCGTAAGAATACCTACGAAGAGTTGACAGTGTATAATGAGATAAATCAGGTCTTGGTTCAGAACCAGCTGAGCCTAACCACTAGTTTCCGTCAACCCTGGGGAAATGCGCGTGCGCGGCTGTCCATTGAATCGTACGTGACGGATTTTGAGCAAGAATTGTTCGATTTATACAACATCGCATTGGCTGGTGAAATGGATATTCGGGTTGCCAAAGGCCTATCGTTCACCTTTGGCGGTGAAGTGTCTTCCGTTCACGACCAAATCTGGTTACCCCTCGAACAGTCCAACGACGAAGACGTCTTGTTGGGTAATAAGAAATTACCTACCAGTTTTGAGTATGAAGTGAAGGCCGGTTTTAGCTACCGTTTTGGGTCGATCTACAACAACGTAGTTAACCCACGATTTAGCTTTGGGAATTTCTTCTAGGAAATCGGCCCTCTTTCTGCTAAAATATTTCCGCTCCAACCAGATTGATGCCTATCTTCTGATCCATTCCAAGAATTGATAAGAAGAGTAATGAATTCCAAAAAACGCCTAGGAGTCGGTTTTGTAGGGAGCGGTTTTATCGCTCGTTTTCACGTGTTGTCATGGCAGGCTGTTCGCGATGCCGACATTCTGGGATTTTGGAGTCCTAACCAGGAAAATGCCGCATCTGCTGCTGAATATGCGCGCTCTTTGCATGTTGGCGAAGCCAAGGCCTATGCGTCCATAACCGACATGATCGCCGACCCGGCTATCGACTGTCTGTGGATTTGTGGCCCCAATCATCGCCGCGTGGAAAACATGGAAGAGATTGTTTCTGCGTTGGAGCGGGGTGTGGGGGAATTGGTTGGTATCGCCTGTGAAAAGCCTCTTGCGCGAAATGTTGCCGAAGCTAAAAAGGTGATCGCTTTACTGGAACGCACCAATCTGCTACACGGGTATCTAGAGGATCAGCTGTTTTCCCCCAATTTGACACGCGGTCGCAATATTGCTTGGAAACGCGGTGCAGCTTTGAGCGGACGTCCGTATTTAGCCCGCGCTGCCGAAGAGCATTCAGGCCCGCATGCACCCTGGTTTTGGAGCGGAGAACACCAAGGGGGTGGCGTTTTGAACGACATGATGTGCCACAGTGTCGAGGTGGCTCGATTCCTGTTGACTCGCCCTGGAGCTCCCAGGAACTCTATCACGCCCATTTCC
Organism: Rhodothermales bacterium; assembly: GCA_030833605.1. Taxonomy (GTDB): domain Bacteria; phylum Bacteroidota; class Rhodothermia; order Rhodothermales; family UBA10348; genus UBA10348. Next base: position 1,526 of record JAURGV010000070.1, on the reverse strand, counting down.
GTGAACTGCCAGATCGCTAGTTTGAAATGGAGTCGTCCCGAGTATGCCCAGATTCTTAGAGACACCTACGGGTCTAAAATTGATTATTTAAAAGCCCCAGCTGAAGACTTCGCTCGTGCCACGATTGAGTACAAAGACGAACAAGGTCATCCTCTCATCGCGGAAATGACCACTTCTTGGAGTTACGTTGGGCCTGGATTACGGTTATCGTCCGAATTATTGGGCCCCGAATACTCTATGCGGGTGAACTCGCTGGATTCCGGTGGAACGGTATTTTTGAGTCGAAATGTTACCGGTGCTTCGGGCGAAGACATTGTCGAAAAACAAAACGCCGAGCAAGGAGATATGCCTTTTGTGGGCAATGAAGCGTCAGAATATGGCTATGAAGACGAAAATCGCTACATGATTCGCTGCTTCTTGGAAGGGAAACTGCCCGCTGAAAACTTTTACGATGGGCTGGAAGTGACCGAGCTGCTAATGACGGCGTATATGAGCGCCGAACAGGAACGCAAAATCCTGTGGAAGCCCGAAGGGCTTGAGACCTACGTTCCGCCCGTCGCAAGGGCAGAATGGAATCCTAGATTGAAGGATTAGGATTTTTTGAGCCATAATGGTGGCTCATAAGTCGGCGTCTTGTTGTATGTTTAGTCCACTTTTCAACTGAATAAGGGACTTTTCGTTATGCAACGCCTCATTTCTTTTGGTTCAGCGTTATTCTTGCTGGTTCTTGCTGTCTGCGCTCCCTTCGATGTTTCTGCCCAATCGCTTGACATGGACCTTTTTGAGTCCATGAAGCCTCGCAATATCGGTCCAGCCGGAATGAGTGGTCGCGTTACGGCTATTGATGCAGTGGATACCGATCCAGACGTCATTTACGCCGGCACCGCTTCCGGTGGGTTGTGGAAATCCACTTCTGGTGGGATCAAGTGGGATCCCATTTTTGACGATCAGCCTACCCATTCGATAGGTGCTGTAGCCATCTTCCAGAATAATCCGGACGTGGTTTGGGTTGGCGCCGGAGAAGGCAATCCGCGCAATAGCCAATCGGCAGGAAACGGTGTCTACCGATCAGTAGATGGGGGAGAAACGTGGACGCATTTGGGATTGGAGGCGTCGCGCAACATTCATCGCATTGTGCTGGACCCTCGAGATTCCAACGTAGCTTTAATCGGCGTTCAAGGGCCTGCGTGGGGAGAAACGGCCGAAAGAGGCGTGTTTCGGACAACGGATGGGGGAAAAACCCTAGAAAAAGTCCTTTTTGTGGATGAAAAAACAGGAATTGGCGATTTGGTGATGGATCCATCAAATCCAGACCATATTCTCGCTGCCATGTGGGAATTCCGCCGCTGGCCTTGGTTCTTCAAGTCTGGCGGAGAAGGTTCTGGTCTGTATGAAACGTGGGACGGGGGCGTTACCTGGAATGAAATCACCTCCGAAGACGGACTTCCAAAAGGCGAACTGGGACGCATTGGATTGGCTTTTTCAACCAACGAACCAGAAATCGTGTATGCGCTAGTAGAAGCCAA
>JAURGV010000006.1 GCA_030833605.1 Rhodothermales bacterium | reverse complement strand
AGATCGGCGCCGCCAAGGGAGTAGCCTGCCAGGGTGCGGGCAATCTGCATGACCTGCTCCTGATAGACGATGGATTCCTTTATTCCATACAATTCTAAATCGGGGTTCAATAAACGATTCCCCTTTGCTCGGAAACGATTGAAGGCGAATCCCAGGCTGAATATTCAAGCCTTCTATAGGCTTAAATTCGGGTTCCATATAAAGCCCAACTTCGGTCAGGTATTCTACCTTCAAATCGGCATTTTGAAACACGCCCCCCAAATTGGAATCGAGCTTTGATGAAGTGAGGAAAATACCCCAGTTCACATCGGTAGTGCCCAAATAATGGGTCAGATTGGTGGAGAAAGCGAATTGCGTCGCATCGGTCGTTTGGGTTGGCTCACCAGGAGGCCCAAACTCATTTTTCAATTCGGAATAGTTAACCAGGATTTCGGCGAAAACCGGCAAGGACGCTGGAAGGAAGATCAGCCGCGATCCAACAGCAAGATTGTCCCATTGAATTTCGTCCGGGATATATTCCTCGTCCGGATCGATCACCAGTGGATCTAGTCCTAATCTGCCGTTATCCGACGTTTGAATTCCGGTGATGGAAAGCTGGGCGCTGGCTCCCAAATTGGCATGTATTTTGGCAAAAATGTCACCAAATTCGAAGGGTAGCTCTTCGTCAATGAGCTTAGCCGCTCCCTGTTTGATCACGGATTGACGATAGGAAGCAATGACCGAGACTTTCCCCGGAACAAGAGGACCTTCCAACCGAATAGTCGACACAAAAGGGGCCACTGTAGCCGCTCCTACAAATCGCTGTTTGTTACCTGTCCGGGCTGTAATATCAATCACGGACGAAAGGCGCCCCCCGAACTTTCCTCCATATCCTCCGGCATAAACATCGGCGGTATTGATAATGTCGGCAGGGAAGGCTGAGAAAAATCCAACGATATGAAACGGCTGAAAAATCTGCATTCCATCAAGCAGAACCATATTCTGAGTGGGCTCACCCCCCCGAATAAACAGCTGACCACCGCGGTCTCCTTGAGATACGATTCCAGGTAAGGCCGTCAGGTAATTGACCAAGTCGGCCGAAATATCCGGCGCGGGGACCAAGGAGATATCAGCCGGACGAATCGTTTGAAGACCCGCCGTAATATTCGCCACGCCAGCCGTTTCGCGCGCCGACTCTACTAAAACTTCCCCCAATTCCGTCTCGGATACCCGTAGCTCGATGTTCAGCGTCTGGATTTGGTCTGCAACCATGACGACATCCTGATTGAACTCGTCAAACCCCACGAATGAAGCCTTTAATTTGTATTTGCCCGGTGGTACACGCGAAATCCCATAAAAACCGTCGGTATCGGTTGCCGCACCAAATAGACTCCCTTCCACATCGGTGAGAACAACGTTAACTCCTGGAAGAGGCTGGCCGTCGGAAGAATCCGTCACGAATCCACGAATGGTAGCGTTTTGGGCGTGTGCAGCCGCGACGAGGACAAGCAACCCAAGGAAAACCGAAGCCGATTTTACCAATCGTTTAAATAGAGACAATTCGATAGGGATTTAGAAGAAACATTCGACCGCATTTTACGACCAAAAAACGATAGGGAAAAACGATTTTGGGGTAAAACGGTGGTTCCTATTTAATTTTGTGTCTGTCGATCTGTAAATCCAAGGAGTGTAATGATATTGGAATCTAAAGACCACTTTTGATGCATCATGCCGATTGAACCTAAAAAGCCTTCTGCATTCACGAGGTTAGACGTATTGGTTTTGTCATTCCATTCCGGACTTAAAAATATAATTTCAAGCGTCACACTTCGAATGCCCACATCGAAAACCGGTGTATCAATGCCTAAGGTGTTCAATAACATATATTTATCTAGTGCTAGATTTACATCGAATTCCCAGCCCAGCCCCGTTTTGGTGCCCGGTTTCCCATACGGAACCTGAATGGCGCGCTCGCCGCTGCCGTCCCCGGGCACGACCACGTACGTGACAAAGATATTTAGCGGTTCATCGAAGGGTTTCGATACGATTACGTGCTGAGATGCATCCTCTACACCTCCAAACGGGGCATTAAACGCAATCTGAGGTGGCTCAGGAATTTTAGCGACCGCCTTGGCTAGCGTTTTTCCTTCTTTTTGAATGGTTAAGGAATAGGTGTGTCCGATAATTGGCGTAAAATGGGACACGAAGACATCGCCAAACGTCCCATTGGAAAGCAATACGGTAGAATCTCTCCATGCTTGCTCACTTCCGGTTTGCTCATCGAGTGAGGTCACTCGAAGGCCTCCCAAGTCCGCTGCTTCAGAAAGAATCGTTTCTCGAAGACGCTCAATGCGAACGTGCTGCCGGTCGGACCGCATATCCAAATAGCCGTAAATGGCGAAGTGCTCTTCTCCGCCATCGACTATGGGCTCGACGGCGTTTTCACAACCCATCCCAAAGGAAAGGAGAAGCAATAATCCGGTTATATGGATGATAGTACGGTTCATCGAACATCCAACCGAAGGCCTAGTGAAGGAATAATGGGCAATTGATTGATCCGATTACCCGTAAAAACATTGTACTCGAATATGTTTTTACGGTCATACACGTTGATCAGGCCCGCCATTCCGGTTAACGACCCTCTGGGCACCGTAAACGATTTTTCATACGTCAGGTCGAGTCGATGATACGTGGGCAACCTCGAACCATACAATTCAGATCGAGCGACAAAGGTTTGGCCTACAGCGTTCACATAGGCCGTATTTTTGGGATCAACCGAATTGCTGAGGTCTGAATAATATCCAACAACTTGTGTGAACGGTAAACCGGATCCGTATTGCCACCGAACGGCTACTTTATGCGTCCCCATTCGGTACTGAAACGAAGTGTTTAGTTGATCTCTTCGATCGTGAGGGGGGTTAAAAGTTAATTCGTCCAGCACGTTCACATCGCCAAAAATCGGGTTAAAGATCCCCGAAGCGTTTTGGACTTCGCGATGATATTCAACTTCAGAGCGACTATAAGAAAGCGAAAAGAACACGTCGTGATGCGTGACTTCAACCTTGGCATCGACCCCTTGCGCCACCCCATCCACTTTGGAGAATTCAGCCACCTTATTAACGGCGCTTCCAAAAACAGGGAAGGACAGGTGGGATAAGTCTTTGCGATACCCCTCGAGCGTTACTTCAAGCCAAGGGCGTAGGCGACCCTTCCAACCGGCGATATAGTGCATGGCGGTAGGCACCGGCGTGTTTTTGGGCGAGGCGGACCAAATCGTAAACACATCGGAAACGTCTTGCTCATTGCTCAACCCGACTATTTGTTGATGATAGATTCCCCACGCCGCGCTGAATTGATGGTGGCCACCCAAACGATTGGGTTGGAAAACGAGGCGAGCCCTGGGTCCAATGGTATTTCGGATCCCTCTTGAAAAAATTTCCAATCGGACACCCGGTTCAACCCGAAGCGTGGAGCCTATTGGGAATTGGCCTTCTATGTACGAACCGACACTCGTTACCCCAGACGATCCCTCCGTTCCAATGTTACCCAGCCTGTAGTCAAAGAAGTTGGTGTTACCGAAAATGCCAAAATGCACTTGCCGAGGGCCCAACAAGTAGGCAAATGAGATGCTCATATGCAGGTCGGAAACATCGGCCGTCCTGAGTTCGGTGGGGGTTGGGCGATAGCGGCTTTCGAGGCTGGAGTAGTACACTGCCAATTCGGTCATTACGGCCGATTCAGAAGGGATGTAGGTATACTTTCCGCCAAACGCCTTGTTTTTCCAGGTTGATTTTCGGAATTCCTGCAGCTTTCTATCTCCACCCTGGGCCAAGTTGCCTTCGTCCGAAGTGGTTAATGCCGTTAGCGTCAAACTACTGGTTTGATTTAGGTACGAATGAAGCTTCGCATATCGATCGCCAAAACGGAAAGGCAATTCTTCCCCTAACAAGGTCGGACTAATGCGATCTATTAACGATTCTCTTGCTGAAAACATGAACGACGTGTCGCCCGGGCGACACGGGGATAGAAACGTTAAAACCGCTTAAAAACGGAGCAATCGAGGCCGAATAGGTTAGCTTTTCCTTATTTCCATTCACCGTTTTTATATCGATTACCGACGAAATTCGCCCACCATACCGCGCATTAAATCCACCGGCATACACGTCGGCATAGGAAATAATATCGGCCGGGAACGCACTGTAAAATCCAACAATGTGAAACGGTTGGAACACCCGCATGCCATCCACCAGAACCAAGTTCTGCGTGGGCGTGCCCCCACGAATGAAAAGCTGACCTCCCCGGTCGCCGGTGGACACTACGCCCGGCAACGTGAGCAGATATCCAGCCAAGTCATACGACACGTCGGGCATCGGCATCCTAGCCAAATCTTCCGGGCGAATAGTGGCAAGTCCAGCAAGGAACGTGTTTTCATCTTGCCGTTGCGACTCGACCAACAGTTCCTCCAGCAGGGTGCGTTGAGGTTCCAAAAAGATCGTGTGGTAGGCTGTTTTAGGGAGTTGAAGGGTATCGACGCGCGCGACATAACCCAAAAAAGAAGTCGTAAGAATGTAGCGGCCGGGATCCACATGAGGAAGGGCGTATTCCCCCATGGCATTGGTGATATCACCCTGTATCTGCCGCCCTTGAAGGGATATGATAACGGTAGCACCCGGCAAGGTCAGCTTCGATTCAGCATCCTGCACCTTTCCATACAGGGCAGGCGCGGGGTGGTTTTGTGCGGCCACGGAAGTGGCCGCACAAAACCAGATCAACAAAAAGCACCGTCCTACTAAATTTCTGGGTGTCATCTAACGCGATCGAATCAATTGACCGAAAATACTCTTCGGGGAGTACATCTTGGACATTCTTTTTGGGTGATCTTGGTGTATTATGCTACTGTCCTTCTAAAAATGACTTTTTGGGCCCATGAAAAGACGTGCTCGATTTTATATTTTTCTGATTCTCGGAATATTTCTGACCATCGTCTTGGTCGACTCTGTCGCAATTTTTGATTCCAAGCCGTACAACGAAGTACCGCATGGCAGTCATACGCATTACGTTCCCAAAGACTGCGAACCACCCTTAGCCGTTAGTGATGCTCCGACTCGCCGTCCGAGCGCGAACGAAATCATAGATTGCCAGGGTCAGTACGTCACCGTTCAATAGGCGGATAATGCACGTATAGCGTCTTCTTTCAATCGCATGGTGTCCCAACCTGTTTGAGCCGAGGCGCCTAGTTTTTCATAGAACGTTATCGCGGGCTTATTCCAGTCTAACACGTTCCAGTCCAAGCGTTTACAGCCGCGCTCTGTAGCTATTTTCGTCACCGACTTAAATAGCGCCAATCCGATACCGCGCCCCCGAAAATCGGGTTCTACGAACAGGTCTTCCAAAAACAGTCCGAAGTTGGTTAAAAACGTGGAGTAGTTATGGAAGAACAAGGCAAAACCAATGCACCTTTGGGTAGCCGTGTCGATAGCAATTATGGCCTCAATTTTGGGCTGGGCGTCATCGCTTAATTGTTGAGCCAGCACAGCGGCATCGGGGCGCGACTCATGTCCAAGCTTTTCATACTCAGCAAGCGCATTGATAAGCCGGACCAAATCGGGCGCGTCCTCCGGACGCGCCGCTCTAATAGTAAAAGATTGCATGGACTCAGGGTTGAATAACGAGAGGCAGTACACGACCACCAGCTTGGTCCGTGACGCGCACAAAATAAGTGCCCGCGGGAATAGGGAGAGACAGCGTAACGAGGGCCATCATCATCCCACATAGGATGCTGTAGCGGCCTCGTTTGGTTTGTAGAGAATGGTCTGCACGTGTTCCCATGACGAAGATACCGGTCCATTGAATCAAGAAGCGGATCGAGGCGTATCGGAAGGACCATACGCCAATAATCGTTCAACTTTTTAGCTTACATGAAAGTAGTCATTTTTAGCCTTTTTCTCTCGTTTATTCTAAGCCCTTCTTTTGCCCAGACCGCTGAATCATCCCCTGAAAAAACGTTGGTCCGATTTGATCGGAACCACTCTACGTTGGGGTTCAACGTCCCTATTGTTAACGGATTGTCGAAAGTAACCGGCAAGTTTACCGACTTTAAAGTCGACTTGATCTGGGAGCCTGAAAACCTAAACGAATCGTCGGTTTACGTCGAAATTCAGGTGGAATCCATTGATACGAGCATTGAAAACCGCAACAATCACCTCAAAAGCGATGATTTTTTTGACGTAGCGACGTGGCCCGTCATCACATTCACCAGCAAGTCCATTGTCAAAGCGGGAGACGGATACCAAGTAACGGGCGCCTTTTTCATGCATGGGATTGAGAAAGAAATCACCATCCCCCTAACCACACAGTCGTTCACTTCAGAGGAAGGAGCCTCTTGGACCGCTTTTCGAGTGAATTACGTGGTAGACCGCACGGAATATGGGATGCTTTGGAAACACAGTATCGCGGACTTTTTCGTCGGCGAGGACATTGAAACCGATATCGTTCTACTTACTCGATAATAGGGGTATCAAACGCCGTTCGACCGTCGCGTAGCATCTGACGGACGTAAGGAACGCACAATTTGCAGGATAGTCCAAACGGCTTAATGCGCCTTAGTTCTTCTATCGTCTTGATTTTATGCTCGTCAGCTATGTTTTTAAGTTCAACAAAACTCACCGATGAGCAAATGCAATGGGTAACGGCCATTAGGATTCGATTTCGGAACGGATAATGTTACCATTATACTACACCACGCGTCAAACAGTCCCCCATTCATCCTTTTTAAATCGCGTATGAACCGCTTTTCTCGTGTGTTGATCAAAGCGACCTTGCTGTTTGCTTTAATTGCTGGCATACACCCCCGATTTGCGTTCGCACAGGACACGCTCGTCGTCTCTTTGCAGTCGGCGATGACGCGCTCATTGGAGATCAGCCCGCAAATTCGCTCGGCCGCGGCAAAAGTGGACTATGCGAAAGCGCGCCATCAACTAGCACGATCCTCTCGCTTTTTGACCGAGTTTAACGCGACCACAGCCCACTCAACGGCTCCAGCACTCGATAATCCGAACGACACGCCGGGGGATCGACTTTACCTCGACCCGGCCGTCCGGAACGACTGGCAAGATCTTTCCATGTTTAACCGGATTGAATTTTCGGCTATTCAACCCATTTGGACCTGGGGCGAAATTTCCCGTTCTATCGACGCCGCCGACGCCGGTGTGAAAGTAGAAGTGGCTACGACGGAAGGCACCTCGCATCAAGTGGCTGAGCGCACGGCACAACTGTATTTCTCGTTGCAGCTCACCGAGGCCCTGTCTCGGCTGACCACTGAAGCCGGCGACATTGTGGAAAAGGCCATTAATGAGATTAATCGGCTGCTGGAAGAAGGAGACCCTGGAGTGGATGACGCCGATCTATTCCAGGTACGCATTACGGAGCAGGAATTTCTGCAGCGCGTGGTTGAGGCCGATGAAAGCAGGCACACCGCGCGTATGGCATTGGCTCGCATGATGTTTTTGCCTGAAAATCAAACGGTTTCGCCGACCTCTGTGATTTTGGATCCGCTTCCTTTTGAATTGAAGGAGCTGAATGACTATTTAATGGCGGCGCTAAACCATCGACCGGAAATGGAAGGTGTGGCGGCTGGAATGGACGCGCGTTCGGCCCAAGTGGATGTCGCTAAATCTCAATTATACCCCAAGCTATTTGTGGCAGCAGGCGGGAAGTGGTCGTATGCGGCTGGTCGTGAGCGCCAACCCAACCCGTTTGTGAGCGATCCCTTTTTGTCGCGTGGTCTCCAAATAGGAATCGGATTTCGACAAAACTTGAGCTTTGGGCAAACTAAAGCGAAAATCAATCAAGCTGAGGCGCAGTTCGCCGAAGTGGCCGCGCAGTCGGATGCCGCCAGGCAGTTGATTCTTTTTGAAGTGGAAGAGGCCTACAGAAACGTAATCGTTACCAAACAGGCGGTTGCTTCCAAAGAAGAATCGCTGTTGATTAGCAAAGAATGGCTCCGTCTAGAACAAGTCAATTTCGATCTTGAAATAGGCGACACCGAGAACCTCGTAAAAGCGGTCAAAGAAAACCTCACGCTTCGTGCGGCGCGCCATGAAGCCGTATTTAAATACAACATGGCCATCGTCAAATTGTTGAGTAAAACCGGTATTCTGGTTCAAACGTTAAACGATGGCACGCTAGTTGGACTCTAATAGCCAAAGACCCTCACCAACACGTTTATTGTTGTTATTTCGACCTTTTTAATCTCATGTTGTACCAGAATTTATACACATCCTTTCGCCAACTGACGCTTGTTGCGGTCATTTTGCTCACGAGCGGATATTTTTCACAAGCCCAAGCGCAGGCTGCGAAACCCGAAGAAGCCATCCGTTCGATGCTTCAACAACGAGACAAAGACATCAAAAACCTTTTAGGTGCGTCGGGAGCAATTCCAGAGGCCAAAAAAGAACAACTTCGCGTCGTGGTGAACGGACTGATTGACTTTGACGCCATGGGAGAAGCCGCTCTAGGTACGTTTTGGACCACGATCAGTGCAGCACAGCAAAAAGAATTTGTTCGCGTGTTTGGGGAAATCGTGCGGCATCAGTCGCTCGCCGACATCGATGTTTACCGAGCACGTGTCACCTACGACGCCATTAAGGCGCAAGGAAATTCAGCGCGCGTGACCACCACCACCACGTACAAAGAGGTACCGGCCAAAGTGGAGTACGATCTCCTGCTAAAAGGAAAAGAATGGCGGGCCAAAGATATCATTATTGATGACGTGAGTACGGTAGATGGATATAGCCGCAGTTTTCAATCCTTAATTCGAAAAAAAGGATTCGATGCGCTCATGACCAGCTTAAACAAGCGTCTAGAAAAAACCCGTGCCTAATTCCGAATAGTATCGAAGAACAATCACCCGTAGCCTGCGTTCGCATTTGATCGGTTTTTACGGTCAGCAATTAGAACAGGGTGGAAGGATACGTTCTTCATACATACGGCAGTGAGCGCTATTTAAGACACGCGGTTGCCTCAGTAATTACGTTGCGTCGTCACGATACGGTGCGACCGGTTGCCCTGTACGCGGACGAAGAGCAAATTCAACTGCTGAAAACCACTGGTTTAGACCGACTTTTTGCGGTTTTGGAAGTTCTTCCTCCCGAGCATCGATCCATTGTTGGTTTTAAGCACCATCTGTCGAAATTCAAGCCATTTGAAAAGAGTTTATTCGTGGACTCTGATATCGTTTGGTGCAGAAATCCTGATCCCCTGTGGAGCATGTTAAGTGCATTTCCATTTACCGCTACTGGACTGGAAAAAGCCGATGCTTGGTTTGGTGGCCCCAAAGGCATGGGAATCATTTGGGACCGCTTGTTCGACAGGCGCAGGCGCACCATGAAGCGGTTTGGCCTGACGTATCTGCCCCGCGTGCAAGCGGGCGTTATTTACGCGGATGACAACCAGACCACACAGCGCATCACCGAAAGGGCTCAACAATTTCTCGCTCGTAGAAAGGAGACCCACTTTCGGAGTCGTTTGGATGAAGGTCGCAGTGAAGAAAGTTGCGAGTGGAGCCTTGCCATGGCCATGAGCTCACTTGATCTACCCGTGTTGCACTGGTTTCAGGGCCAAGACAGCCCTCAGCTTGACTTTATCGGTGGGTATGTTGAGTACAACGAGGACTTTACGGAGGTAAATTGCCTGTATTATACCGACCCGTTTATCCGTGGTCTTCGTGGCCTTCCCAATGAGACGTTGCGCAACATGCTGGTTACCGTGTTTTCCAAACTACCGGGCCGCGGCGACTTCATGTGGGTGACCCCTTTTGCCCTTCATTTTGGATGGATGCGTCACAAACTTCCGTATTTCAGGCTTTCCGACGCCATTTGGGAGGAATTAACACGCTCTGGTCCGCCAACTGCCACTCGCTCCGATCAAGATCAAGAAGCGACTTCACCGCACACTAACGTGGTGGAAGCGGACGAAATGTCCATAAGCGGCTAATTTCAAGGGCTAACGGCTAAATGCCATAGGTAAGCCACAAGGTCCATGTGGAATAGAGACCATTTTCCCAGAATAATCGTTCCCAAAATCAAGGGATTCAGCATCCAAATTAGAGCTGCTTTTCCAGGAGCAATGCGGGCAACTTTAGACAAATCGAAAGCCGTTCGAATGGTCGCCCAATACGCGCATAATATCCACGTCAAGGCCATTACCGCATTCGCCCAAAGGGGAATATTGGACACCGATTCAAACGTCATGGCTACCGGCAAAATGAACAAAACCTGCCATCGGGGCCAGACCGCGAGCATCAATGCCTGGCTGGGATAAAGGGGAGTGCGCCTTCCGGATGCCCCGATCCAAATGGCCATCCAGAGCGACATAGACATCAGCGCGATACTACCCATGAGAATGGCTAGAATAAAGGGGGCGTCCAGCACCAAGGTTAGCGACGTCCGGGCTCCTGCATCCATCCAGGCGAACAGCTGAAGCATCAATCTGGTCTCTCGCATCGCCGTAATCACATGGGCTGCAATGAGTCCAATCGATAATCCCATGATAGTCAGGATGGCGGTGGATGTTAACGGAAGAACTTCCCGGGCCTCTCTAACGGAATTGCGATAAAAGCCATGAGCAAAAAAGTATCGTGGAATGATGGATCTAAATCGAGGAGATCCTGCATAAATCACCGACATCATGGACAGCAAAATCCAACCCACCAACGTAAACCAGTGCAACGGTCGCTCAACGGGGTTCCCCTTTTCGAAAGCGAAGGCATCTTGTATGCCTAGATAAACGCCACGGGTAACGTAAAGCGAAGGCCGGGGATCTTTGGCCCGATTGTAAAGGCCGTAGTTGCGCCTATAGGGGTCTGCCAATTGATACCGCTGCCTATTTTCATCCTTCCATCTGTGGACAAAAACACCCACATTGGATGTGTTTTTTAGATTTAAAAACACATCCTCGAGAAATCGAGCTTGATATTCAGGGCTTCCTGGAATAGAAACACCAGCTTCCGATTGAGGCACCACATAGGTGCCGACGCGTGCCAGACCCACATCCGTACCGTGTTTTTTCTGCCATCGCTCCAACAGTAGATGCGGTTCTCGATTGTCCAAGGCATCAAGCAGGACGAAATCTACTTCTGTAAAACACACATCCGATTCAACAAAGCTCGAAACGTAATACGACGTCCCTCCACTTGCGGCTATTTTTTGTGCCAATGTGCGAATGGCCGCACACATCTTTGGCGAACCGGTGTCGGAATTACGGGTCAATCCAATGGGTCCGGATGATGAGTGACCTCGACCGGTTTCCAGCAGCAACGTGACGAGTGAGTCGGAAACGGCGAGGGAATCGGCAAACCCGGTTGCCCCATAACCAAAAAACGGAAGCTCCCTGAAAACGATGATGCCCAAAGAATCGGCCATCGATAGGAGCCCGCTGTCAAACAAAAGGCCTGTTCGTACCGCATTGATGCCCATCAACTGCATTTCTAGGAGATCCTGGGCCGCTTCTTGGTAATCGTCAGGAATTTCCCAAACCACTCCTTTTATGGGACGATCTGTAGCGATTTGTTGCCCGGTCTGTGCCCGTAGAATGGGAGGACCCAGCAAAAGCCCCAGCAGGACGAGGATCCAAGCCTGGAAGACGGGGTGCTTAAACAGTATGCGACGGAAATGGAAAATAACAGTTGTTGGGCAATACGGTTGATTGTGGGAGAGGCGCGGTCCCTCGCCGATCTACGATCGCGGGATCGCGCCTCTTTCATACCGAACCACACCCATTCCCATTCAGGCGTACAGCCAACGCAAGAATGGAATAGATACCAACCGTGCTCACGGGTTGGGACAAGGTCTGGAGGACGCTGTCATGGTAGGTTCGACTCGTTGTTCATTAACAAATCAGAGAACGCAGTACAGCCGATTAATCCATCATTTTCCGTAGAAATGCGGGGACTTCTTTGTCGGCGACGGCGGTGTTATTGCTAGGTTGAATGTCTTCAGCGTTTAGCAAACGGACTCGCGTTGAGCCTTTAATGCTTCCGCCATCACCACTCGTAGGTTCAACGGTCAATTGGACACCGCGACGTTCAAACGTAGGTTTGTCCAACATTTTTAGACTGTCTTCGCCTTTGTACGTAACACCAAATTCTGACTTACGAGGAGTGGACAGTTCAACGCGTTTCGTTTGATGCTCGGTAACGGCCACTTTCTCAAATCCAGTGGCAATCACCGTGATACGCAATTCCTCACCCATGGCATCGTCAATCACGGTACCAAAAATGATTTCAACGTCGTCACCCGCTTCTTCCTGGATAATGCGCGTAGCCGCTGTTGCCTCACGAATTCCCAAACTTCTTCCAGCGGTAATGTTGACCAACACATTACGAGCGCCCTTGATGGACAAACCATCTAAAAGCGGGCTAGCAAGTGCTTGATGAGCGGCTTTCTCCGCACGTTTTTCGCCTGAAGCCGTGGCGGCGCCCATCATGGCGGTTCCCCCATTGCTCATGGTCGTTTTCACGTCTGCAAAGTCCAGGTTAATCAAACCGTGAACCGTAATCAGGTCTGAAATCCCACGGGTTGCGTTGTACAGCACATCGTCGGCCGTTTCAAACGCTTCCAGCATGGAGGTGTCTTCATCTGCAATATCAAGCAGCTTCTCGTTGGGAATAACGATCAGCGTGTCGACGTTTTTCTTCAGTAAATCCACGCCTGCATGCGCATATTTGGACCGTTTGGGGCCTTCGCAATCGAACGGCCGCGTGACAATAGCCACGGAAAGAATCCCGAGATCCTTGGCTATGGCAGCTACGATGGGCGCACCACCCGTGCCGGTCCCACCGCCCATACCTGCGGTAATAAATACCATGTCGAATCCACGAAGAGCATTTTCAATGTCCTTACGATTCTCTTCGATGGCTTCTGCGCCCACGCCTGGGCGTGCGCCGGCTCCCAATCCCTTGGTCAACCCGCGTCCCGCCTGAATTTTGTACGGAGCTAAGTTGTTATCGAGTGCTTGGGAATCGGTGTTGATGGCGTAAAACTCTACGCCGGTAATTCCTTTGGTGATCATGTTGTTGATGGCATTGCCTCCGCCGCCGCCAACACCTATGACGCAAATTTTAGCTTCTTCATTTTCCGCATCGTCAAACGAAAAATGACTGCTGAATAAGTTTTCCATGTGTTCCTCTGATCGTTCTTTTTGGCTGTAATTGAACCTTCGGATGAGCAATCTTCCGGTTCAGTAGTGGGTTATAGTTCGTTGAACCACCCCATCATGGACTTTTTAATCTTTTCGACCATGTTATCCCCACCTCCAGTGGGGTCCGATGAATCCAAATGATCTGTCCTAAACGGTGTGTTTCCAATCATTTCCGGCCGCAACCCGTATAACACGAGTCCGACTGCGGTTGCAAATTTGGGGTCGGTAACTTCCTGGACTAACCCGGCGGTAAGCCCCATGGGCCTACCTATCCTGGACTCCAATCCCAAAATTTCTGCAGCGAGTTCGATGGTCCCTGGTATCAAGGATCCGCCTCCGGTCAATACAGCGCCCGCACTGAGGTGCCGCGCGTAACCGCTTCGCTTAATTTCAATGGATGCGATTTCGAGTATTTCCTCCAAACGGGGCTGAATAATCTGAGCTAGCGTACTTCTGCCCACTCTTTTTTCCGTCCGACCCCCTACTCCTGGTATCGCAATCTCTTCTTCCGGTGCCATTTCAGCCATAGCGAGGCCAAATTCGCACTTCAATGCTTCTGCCTGGTCGCGCATTACGCCCAGACCTTTCCGAATATCGTCGGTAACTTTGTTGCCCGCGACGGCAACGACGGCCGTGTGACGGATCGTATTGTCTTCAAATACGGCGATGTCTGTGGTCCCGCCACCAATATCAATAAGCGCCACACCGACTTCTTTTTCGTCCGGATGCAACACCGCAAAGGAAGATCCTAATGGTTCTAAAACGATGTCTGCAACCTGAAAACCCGCTTTTTCGACGCATCGATAGATGTTTTTAGCCGCAGAAACCAGTCCCGTGATGATATGCACGTTGGCTTCCAGGCGAACACCGCTCATTCCGACCGGGTCGGCAACGCCATCCTGCCCATCTACAATAAACTCTTGGGGGATGACGTGTAGAATCTCACGGTCTGCAGGCATGGCGACGTGGGTCGTGTCCTCTAGCAGTCGCTGCACATCGGCCGTTGAAATCTCTCCGTCTTTGTTTGAAATGGTAACGACGCCGCGCGACTGAAAACTCTGGACGTGGTCGCCTGCAATACCTACGATCACATTGCGCACCGATACACCCGCCATTCTCGCTGCTTCTTCAATGGCATCTTTTACGGCCATAACCGTTTTGTCGATGTTCACCACCACACCACGGTTCAAGCCGTCCGATTCAGCCACGCCAACGCCCAAAATGTGAACCCGCCCCAACTCGTCGGAGCTTCCCACCACGGCACACACTTTCGTGGTTCCGATATCCAATCCGACTACAATACGATTACTCATTTCATTCTCTAGTTACTAGTGTTCGATTCGAGCGGCCTAGGCTGCTGTTTCGTTACGACTTGGCTGTTAAATCGGAGGTCAATGGATGCAAACTCAAGGTCTTGGCGCAAGGTGACTTCTTGCTCCCAAAACGCTTGCAAAAGCTGAAGCTTGTTTCGAAAGTTAGAATCGCCCAGCAGCACCGGTATGGACTCATGCAGGCCTTCCGGGGTGGTTCTGACTTCAAATCCGGTTTCAGTCCGCATAAGCTCTGATACCAACGCATCCGCTTGGGGACCAATTTCAGGTAGATCGAAAAGCATCTCTCGAACCACTCGATCTTTAACCGGCATAACAGGATTAAAGGACTCCAAATCACCGGATACAATGGGCACTGGATACCATGCCGATTCGGTCATCGGCATCCAAAATCCATTGCGATCTACATAGTTGCTAATCTCTCCATCTGACGTCATCACCTGTGCCACCGGACGCCGTTCAATAACCCTGATATCCAGCATGCCGGTTGGCAGCCGCGATACAAAAGCATCCATAATCCACGGATGGCGGCGAATTCTGTCTTCTAGAATGTCATCGTCCAACTCGAAAAGCACCATTCCCGTATCAACCCGAATGATTTCCCGGATTTCGCTTTCTGTAGAATTAACGAGTCCTTGCATTTGAATGCCGACCACTTTAACCGCGCTCAACCATTTCCAGCCTGAGTATCCGGCGGTACAAATCGCAGCCAGAAAGAAAATGCCAAACACTTTTTTCCAGATGGAAGCTTTCTTAGCCATACACTTCCTCCTGAATTTGGGCAGCAATCTGCCGGTTTAGTCGCCAAATGTCCCCGGCTCCCATGGTGATAATCACATCTCCCGGATGACTCATCCTCACCACATGATCCACCAAATCCGCCTTTTCAGGGACATATTTTACCTGAGGATGACCCAATGCCTCGGCTTCTCTTGCGATGAGAGCGCCTGAAACACCCGGAAGCGGCTGTTCACGAGCGCCATAGACATCCATGATCACCACCACATCCGCGTCAAAGAAGGCTCCGCCAAATTCCGAACACAGATCAATGGTTCGGGAATACAAATGGGGTTGGAAAACCGCGATAATGCGTCGGTCTGGCCAGGCTCCAGCTGCGCCTTGCAGCGTAGCCATCACTTCCGTAGGATGATGGGCGTAATCATCGACCACCAAAATTCCGTTAGCATCCGCTATGGTCTCCATGCGTCGTTGAACGCCTTTGAAAGAGGATATTCCGGATGAAATGACCTCAAACGTCATGTCCAGTTCCAATCCTACTGCGATGGCCGCCAGGGCATTCAATACGTTGTGGGTCCCGGGCACCGCCAATTCGATTCGGCCTAACAAGACACCTTCCTGTTCCACATCGAAGAACATGGTTTGCCCTTGTTGCGCGATGCGAACCGCACGAACCTGAGCTCCTTCCACCGTGCCGTACGTAATTACTCGTCGATCAATCCGATCCAGTATCGAGCGCACATTGTCATTGTCTAGGCACACGATCGCAGCCCCGAAAAAGGGCACACTTGAGGCGTATTGCACAAATGCGTCGGTGATGTCGTCTAGATCGCGATAACAGTCCAGATGGTCGGCATCGATATTCGTTATAACGGCCAAACTGGGGGTTAACCGTAGAAACGTTCGATCGTATTCGTCCGCTTCAATGAGGATGATATCGCCAGCACCAGAAACCGCATTAGAACCAAATGCGGAGACTTTTCCACCCACAATAATGGTCGGGTCAAAATCGCCTGCGCTTATCACATGACCGGCCATGGTCGTGGTCGTTGTTTTGCCATGGGTTCCGGCAATGCCAACGCCAAACTTCATCCGCATCAACTCGCCCAACATCTCTGACCGTCGGATTACCGGGATGTGGTGCTCAATAGCGTATTGCGTCTCGGGATTGTGATCCACATTGACTGCCGAGGAATACACCACGACATGCGCACCCGCGGCCTGTGAACCTTCGTGACCGACATAAATGGTAGCGCCAATCTCTTCAAGGTGTTTCGTTACATCGGACTGCGCCATGTCCGAACCCGTGATGGTATACCCTCTA
Source organism: Rhodothermales bacterium (assembly GCA_030833605.1). Taxonomy (GTDB): domain Bacteria; phylum Bacteroidota; class Rhodothermia; order Rhodothermales; family UBA10348; genus UBA10348. The sequence continues at coordinate 5,178 of JAURGV010000006.1, read as the reverse complement.
AGAAGCAGTACTTCGGCGATTGAGCTCATCCCAATCCCGCCAATGCCCACCATGTGGACCCGATTTATTTTTCCGAAAGTCGGTTGCCGACGTGTTGTCTGGGTCGTGTTCATCGTTGGTTGTACTCCGCAATATTGAGTACATCTTGAGCAATCATTTTGGCCGCTTTGGGCCGTGCGAGCGTCAACGCCTTAGAATGCATTGTCGCCAAGCGCGAAGGATCTCCCAGCATCGACTGAGTCCGACTGAACAATTCGCTCGACAACTGGGACTCTTTCAATACCTCGCAAGCACCATTTTTTGCAATGCTCTCTGCATTTTTAGTCTGATGATCCTCGGCCACATTGGGCGAAGGCACCATAATCGACGGCGTACCGGTCAACATTAATTCTGCACAAGTCGATGCACCGGAACGACATACAGCCAAATCAGCGCAGGCCAGTGCCAAATCCATACGGTCGATGTATTTGAGCAAATTCAGGCGAGGGTGTTTCTGGACCACAGCGTTGTACCGTTCGAAGTACCGATCTCCCGTCTGCCAAATAATGCCCAACCCTTCCTCATTCAACAACCGTCCAATTTCTTTTGAAACCGCTTCGTTCAGTGCCAAACTTCCTCCCGAACCACCAAAAATCAAAAGTACTTTGTTGGTTTGGGCCAAGTTAAAATGTGCTAAGCCCGCGGCTTTATCCGCGTTTGCCAATTCCGATCGAACCGGATTACCACTCATGTGGATGGTAGCGCGTTTCCCTTTAGGTTTTGCTTCCTCAAAGGCGAGATGAATGCTATCTGCAAAAAGACTCGCGACTCGATTGGTGAGCCCCATAAAGGCATTCTGCTCTTGAATCACTACGGGGCGAACCAAATATCTTGCCGCAAGCAATACCGGAAGGGCTACAAACCCACCAGTACCGACCACCACATCGGCATCAAACTCCCGAATCAGGGCCGTTGATTCTCTCAGCCCTTGGGCTACTTTTAGCGGCATTGCCAGATTCTTTGCCGTCAGCTTTCGCTCTAATCCCTGAACGGTAATCGGATGAATCGGGTATCCCGCCTCGGGCACAATTCTAAATTCAATTTTATCGGGCGAACCGGCAAATTGAAGTACCGCATTGGGGTTCAATTGACGAATCGCATCTGCAATCGCAATGGCCGGATAGGCATGGCCACCCGTTCCGCCCCCCGTCATTAGAATACGAGGAAACCGCTTGGTCGATATGAGCGAAGTGTTACTCAACGTGCCTCGATATATTCAATAAAATGCCCACCATCGCTCCGTTTGCGATCATTGAAGTCCCTCCGTACGACACAAAAGGAAGGGGCAAACCGGTTACGGGCAACAAGTTGGAAGAGACCCCTGCATGTACAAATCCGTACAAGGTCAACATGATCACTATGCCCACACTCAGGAAAAGGCCGAGTGGGTCGGGCGCGTTCTTCGCAATGCGCAACAGACCCCTGAACAAAATCAGAACGTACAGAAACAGTAGTCCGAGTGCCCCTGCTACACCGTACTCCTCGGCGATAATGGCAAAAATGAAGTCGTTATAGGGGGCCGGAAGAAAGTCTCTTTGGGCACTTTTTCCTGGGCCAAGTCCGGTTAGGCCCCCGTTTGCAATGGCGAGAAGCGCCTGCTCCGCCTGATAGCCCTCGTCTTTTTTATCAAACACCTGCTCTGCACTGGTATTTGGAAACAGCTTCATTCCCACAAACGACTCGACGCGAGCAGCCCGCTGAGGAGATGACAACAACATCGCGTAGGCCAACACGATTCCCGAAATTCCTACTAAAGTGATGTGCCCCACACTAATACGGGCGGTAAAACACATCACCATAACGGCCGTCAGAACCACCAAGCTCGTCGACAAATCAGAAATACCAATAGCCATAATGGTAATGCCGATCCAGAAAATGATGGGCAAAAAGGCTTTCGAAAAGGACTTGATATAGACCTGTTTTTGCGCCAAAAGCACCGATATGTAGAGCAACAAACTGACCCTCGCCATATCGGAAGGCTGAAGTTGAAGTCCTCCAACAGCCAACCAACGCGCCGCACCCCCTGAAACCACACCGACCAGCTGGGTCGCCACCAGCAAAGAGATCGAAATAATCAGCAACACCTTGCTGAGCTTGGCCAAAACATGGTAATTGATAATGGAAAAAACGCCCATTACTGTGATCGCAATCGCCACACGCATGGAGTGTTTAAACAAGAATCGCTCGGTATTCCCATCGGAGGCGGTCGCAGCGAAATACGCAATCGCGCTATACACGGCAACAATCCCCACGGCGCTCAGCAGCAGGACGCTCCAGAGGACAAACTTGTCCACTGGTCCAGAACCCTTTCCTTTTAATGTTAGAATCTGCATGAGCAGTTTCGGCTAAATGTTGGAAACCAATTGCTTGAACTGGTCGCCACGGTCTTCGTAATTGTTAAACATGTCGAACGACGAACAGGCTGGGCTTAACAGCACCACATCGCCCGGTTTGGCCAGTAAATGAGCCAATTTTACAGCGTCTGCTAAGCTTTCGGCGATCACACTGTCGGAAACACACGATCCGAGCTCCGCATTGATGCGTTCAGCCGCCTCGCCAATGGAAATCAGAGCGCGAACTCTTCCGGACAAGAGCGGTCGAAGCGAGGAGTAGTCGTTTCCTTTGTCCCGCCCGCCTGCGATCAACACAACCGGCTCGGTAAAACTCTCTAGAGCGAACCAAACAGCGTTTACGTTGGTGGCTTTTGAATCATTTACATAGCGGACACCATCCACTTCCCGTATGGCCTCCAACCGGTGTGGCACACCGGAAAAGGTTTTAAGGCTCTCTCTCACCACGTCACTCCTGACCTCCATCACCCGTGCAGCCACGGCCGCAGCCAATGAGTTGAACACGTTGTGACGTCCACGAAGGGCCAGTTCATCCACATACATAAGCGTCTCGTTTTGATTGTTTTTGCGCAATACCAGTTGGTTTTCAAGTAAAAAACCGCCTTGTTGCACTTCTTTTTCTATTGAAATGGCGTATTGAAGAGGTCCATTACCTCGTTTTGACCCAAACTCTTTCCTTAATTCCTGATCATCCGCATTGAACACGACCATATCGGACGCGTCTTGATTCTGGACGATGCGCAGCTTGCTGGCTGCGTATTTTTCAAATTGATAGTCGTATCGATCTAAGTGATCGGGCGTAACGTTGAGCAGTAAGGACACCTTCGGTTTGAACTGGTCGATGTGATCCAATTGAAAACTCGAAACCTCAATCACTACAATGTCTGTCGGCGACGTTTTGTCGCACACATCCGCGAACGGCGTTCCGACGTTTCCGCACACCCAGGTTCGGGATCCATTGGTTCTAAACAAGTGCCCAATTAGCTCCGTAGTGGTCGTTTTTCCATTGGAACCCGTAATGGCAACCATGGGGGCTTCGCAAAACCAGCTCGAAATTTCTATTTCAGAAAACACGGGTATGCCGGCTTTCTGCGTTTGGACTACGATCGGCACCGTGCTAGGTACGCCCGGACTGATTACCATAAAGTCACAGTCCAAGGTTCTAGGCGTATGTCCACCATCTTCAAAGGCAACACCGAGTTGGATCAACGTTTCCTTAGCGCTTGGCAACATCGCACCGTATTCAGACACGAAAACGTTGGCGCCATGATCCACGAGCAGTCGAGCCGAAGCCAATCCACTCCTTGCGGCCCCCAGAACGGAGACCGTTTTTCCACCTACATATGTCGCGTTACGCCGATTCATCGAATGCGAAGTACGAGTAAGGTTGCAATCACGGTCACGGCAGTAATGAGCCAGAATCGAAGGACAATTTTCGCTTCATGCGTGCCATTCGCTTCAAAATGGTGGTGAATGGGCGCCATTTTGAACACTCTGCGCCCAACGCCCGTTTTTTTGCGGGTGTATTTAAACCAAGACGTCTGGATAATGACCGAGATCGTTTCCATAAAGAACACCGCACATAAAAGCGGTAAGAGCAGTTCTTTTTTGACCATAAGGGCCATCGTTCCAACCGCAGCGCCCAACGACAGGGCTCCCGTATCTCCCATAAAAACCGACGCCGGATATCCGTTATACCATAAAAACCCAAAACACGAGGCGGCTAAGGACGCCGCAAAAATGGTTAGTTCTCCAGCCCCAGGTAATAACATTTCGTTTAGAAATTCGGAGAAAATGGCATTACCCGCGATGTAGGCGAGTGCCGTTAGCCCTAACGCGACAATTCCCGTTACACCTGCAGCCAATCCATCGAGTCCGTCCGTAAGGTTGACGGCATTCGAAAGGGCCGTCAGAATAAACACGACCACCGGGATGTAAATGAGCCATCCCAAATCGACGCCTTCAATGAGCCCTTGAAGAAAATTGTAGTCAAACGTTTCGTCGGCCACGAACGGTAAATAGGTAAGCGTTCGGATATCACTAAACTGAGGATGGAAGTACAGAATGGACCCGACCAAAATGCCAAGTGTGATTTGTCCAATCAGCTTAATGCGGGCCGGCAAACCCGATTTATCACGTTTTACCACTTTGATGTAGTCGTCGGCAAATCCAAAGGCTCCCATCCAGGCCGTAGCCAGCATGATGAGCCACACATAAACCTCAGCGATCGCTCCCCACAAAAAAGTGGACACCAAAACCGAAATGAGGATAATGAGTCCTCCCATACTCGGCGTTCCCTGTTTGTGCGAATGATCTACCGCTCCTGCACTTTCACCTTCCCGAACTTGCTCGCCCAATTGCTTATGGCGTAACCACTGGATGATTCGGCGACCGATAATCAGCGAGATAAACAGGGCCGTGATGGCGGCCAAGGCTGCTCGCACCGTGATGTACTGAACAGCCTGAAATCCAGGCGGTTGAAACGTTTTTTCTAAAAAGTCGATGAGGTAATAGAGCATGTGTTCGTATTAGGCTTTCGACGCTAGTCTGTTGTGCGTTGAATCACTCGAAAAGGCCGCCGTGGCTTCCTCGCGATCATCAAAATGATGGTTTTGGGTTCCAATTACCTGGACCGTTTCATGTCCTTTACCGGCGAGCACAAGCGTATCGCCTGGGGCCATGCGTTTGGCAGCTTCTTGAATGGCACGTCTTCGGTCCACCTGCCAGATTGCCTTTTCTGGATGGTTCATGCCCTTTTTAATGTCTTCTAAAATGCTTTGGGGGGCCT
>JAURGV010000069.1 GCA_030833605.1 Rhodothermales bacterium | reverse complement strand
CGAGTCGTCAAAATAACGAACGATAGACGATGGGGACAAGCTATAAGCACGATTTGTCTGTTGTTCGAATTCTCCACCGAACTCAACTTGGTGTAGACCAATCTGAGTTGCAGCCATTGCGTTAAAACGAAGCTGAGTGGAATGGAATTGGAAATAACTAGCAGGACTTGTTCCTCCGGGAGGTGCAACCAGGCGACCAATGAACTGTGAAGAAGGATATTTACCATCTTCATATGCATAGGTATAGCTTGGCTGATTTGCCATGATTGGCGTATCGTCGGCAGGATCAGGCGTACCATGATCGTCGACTCCAACTTGAACACTTGTCAACCGTACGTTTTTGTAACCGCGCATCGTAGCATATGGGTCTTGATCAAAATCAGCCCAATCAACTACGTTACCACGGCCATTCAAACCAAAGCGATGATCCCAGTTTTTACCAGTACGGTCGGTATAATCAACCTGCAATTGATAAAACGTGGAGTTCGACAAGTAATGCGTCCAGGTCGTGAAGAACTGAGCATCATTACGTTTGTTGTCTGTGCGATTTTCTGGAGAGAAAACAGCTAACGTTCCCACGCCGGTACCATTTGAACCAACATAACGACCACCCACACGCATGCGGACGTTTTCCATTACGTTAAAGTTAAGGTTACCATTCAGCGCTAGGCGATCGTATTGAGTTCCGCGTTTTGCTTTTTCAATGGTGAAATCATCCGCAGTCAACTGATCAGCACGTTGACGTAGGTTGAAATCAATTGAAGAAGCATCAACGCCAGCAGGAACGTTGATAACCGTCCCGTCACCTGCAGTGATTTGGTCGTTTACTACAACCACATCGCCATGATCGTCAACCGGCAAGAATGTTTCCCCCATAGAAGCAGGAACCGGAATGTAGACTTTGTTTCCGTCTGCATCCAACCCGGTCAATGCCGTTGGGAATTCCCTCAAATCATTGATCAAAGCGTCACTTGCTTTAAGCTGGCCAACCGCACGTGGGTTGCTGTCGCCTTGACTCAAGTACTCTGCTGCAAAAAAGAAGTTAACATTATCACCAACAACTGGGCCACCAAGGGCGACAGAAGCTAGGTTATATCCAAAATCGTCGAGTGATTCTGAGGTAATTCCCTCAAAAGATCCGAAGTATCTAGATGAACCGGATTTGGTTGTAATATTGATAATACCTGACATAGCGTCGCCGTAACGAGCAGAGATGTTACCAATAATCATCTCTTGTTCCTGTACAGCAGACTGAGGAAGGGCCGCGGTACCGACAACCTTCACACCGTCAATGTAATACGTGACTTCAGCACCGCGACCACCGCGAACGTTGAGCGTACCAGAACCTTCATCATTAACAACACCAGCCTGAATGGCAGCAACAGCTGTTGCACCACGGACTGGTAAGTTTACGATCTGTTCTGCGTCAACGATCTTAGGAACACCAACGGCGTCCTTCTGGATCAGCGGGCGTTCGTATTCAACGACGATCTCTCCAAGGTCAACACCTTCCGATAGTGAAAAGTTAACTTCTTGGGTATACCCAGAAGAAACTTGAACACCGGAAATTGTGCTTTCCTGGTAACCGACGAATCGTGCTTGTACATCATATGTACCAACTGGAACACCGATGACGAAATAATTTCCATCAGCGTCCGTTATGGTACCTAGCGTTGTACCAACCAAAATGACCTGCGCGCCTGGAAGGGGATCTCCCGTTCCTGCGTCGGTCACTACACCCGCAATTTTACCCGTGTTCTGGGCAAATACGAGGGCTGGTGCAGCTAGTAGCATGAGTACAAACATGCCCCATTTACGTAACATAAGCTACCTCCTAGTGAAATGATGTGTGGCTTAAATTGCTGCAGCTCATCCCCACATCGGGACGAGTGCAATATCTATCGTGCAAAACAGGCATGCATGACATGTTGCCGTTTTTGCCTGTTGTTTGCGATTTCCGTGCAACGCACGAATTTTTTTGATGAACAGAAACGTTCTTCGAAAGGGAAAACCCTGAAAAGCTTCCAATATCCTGATTGAAACTATAATCCTGTTTCATAGCGGAATCATTCTGCAATCCGTCTTTCGACAAATTGATCTCCTGCACAGCTCCAACAGGCGACGTGGCGAGAGCGTAGCTACCGCAACGTGTTTCAGGTTTCGCTTGAAAGGTGGGGGTTGAAAAGCTGTATCGAAAACCCAAGGGCAATCCTTATTTCGTTAATCGTTTCATAACATCTGAATCGGTTTCCAAATATAGAGGGGGTTTTATCTTTTGTCAAGGGAATATGAACCAAGTGTTGATAGGATATCACTTTTGACTAAAAGATGTGCGCCCCTCTTGCTTTTTAGGAAACCTTTCAAATGGTACAATAGGGTCTATTCTAGGCAGATTCAAGGCACGAATTTAAGCATGCCCACGCCGTGGACCCCCTCCAATTCACTAATTTGATTAATTATTTCTTTCGAAAGAGATTGATCTACGGCGACCGCAGTCAGTGCATGGCCGCCAGGAACGTTCCTTCCAAGGGACAATGCGCCAATATTTATGTCGTTTTCAGCCAATATTTGCCCAACTTTAGCAAGCATCCCGGGACGATCCTGATTTTTGTAGATCATCGAATGTCCCGTCATTTTAAGCTCAAGACTAAAGCCGTCAATGGAAGTAATGCGAGCATCTTCATCGGAGAAAAGCGTCCCGGAAACGGTATGAGTTGCCGTTTTCGTCTCCACCCTTACCTCGATCAAGTTTGAAAAGGCAAGCGACGAGTGCATGGTTTCCACATCTACTTGCATTCCTGCCGCTTCGGCTAACACTTCTGCATTCACCAAATTGACAGGCTCGTTCCAGTTGCCCGACAGAAAGCCTTTTAGCGCGACTACGCGGAGAACGTCCTTGTATCTCCGAGGTACATCGCCATGGCATCGAACCAACAATCGATTGGCGGGTCCAGAGGATAATTGCTCGGCTGCTGAACCCAGTCGTTCTGCCAGCGAAATGAACGGTTTAACTTCCGGTTGGGCGGACATTCTAACCGCAAGCGCGTTTACGGCCGTTAGTACGACTTCTCCCCGAAGCGCATTGATCACTTGTTCGGTAACTTGGACGGCTACTTTTTCTTGCGCCTCCTCGGTGGACGCAGCAATGTGGGGGGTTGCCAACACATTGGGATGTTCGATAAGAGCACGCACTTCTGAAGTTGGAGGCTCCGTTGAATACACATCCAGTGCCGCACCGCCCACCTGCCCGCTTTCTAAGGCTCTTAATAATGCCGCTTCGTCCACAATTCCACCTCGCGCGCAATTAATAATCCGAACACCCTTTTTGCAGGTAGCTAACGTTTTATCGTTTAAAAGTCCTTTGGTAGCGGGAATGAGCGGGGTATGTACCGTAATAAAGTCGGAGCGACGAAACAGTTCATCCAGTTCTACCCGCTCTATGCCGAGCTTTTCTGCGGCCTCCTCAGTTAACAGGGGGTCAAAACCTAAAACCGTCATGTTGAAGGCTAAACACCGCGTCGCTACTTCTTTGCCTATTTTCCCAAGACCTGCAATCCCGATCGTTTTTCCATACAGTTCAGAACCTGAATAAGGCTTGCGATCCCATTTTCCGGATGAAAGCGACTGCGATGCGGGTCCAATTTTACGGGCCAAGGCCAACATCATGGCCAGCGTGTGTTCCGCGGTCGAAATGGTGTTCCCTTCGGGTGCGTTGAGCACTAGTACACCTTTTTTCGTCGCATAAGGGATATCGACATTATCCACGCCAACACCCGCTCTACCAATGGCCACCAAGTTCGTCGAAGCATCCAGATATTCGGAGCCTATGTTCGTTCCGGAGCGAATAATCCATCCGTTTACGTTAGGACTTTCTTTTAATACCTCTTCTTTACTCCAAGACGAGGCGTCGATCACCTCGAATCCTGCATCGTTCAACATGGAAAAACAGAGCGGGTGGAGTGAATCTGTGATTATGACACGTGTTGACATGAAAAATGCAATATATAAGGTGAAAGATTTTTCTTACGGTTCCGTATCCGGTAGAATAGGGTCTTGACCAGGATCTTGATCAGGGTCTTGAATGGGCTCTGGAATCAGCAAAGGCTGCAAATAGAAATTCAGCCATTCAAGGATCGTATCGCGCCCTCTTCCATCAGAAGCACTGGTTAAAACGATAGGGCATTCTCTACCAAGCGAAAGAAGCGCTTTGTGAACCACCGCTATACTTTTTGATCGTTCGTTGCCCGAAAGCTTGTCTCCTTTCGTGAGCAAAATCACGTGGGCTGCGCTGGACTCTTTTAACAATAGTATGACTTCACGATCCAGTTCGGTTGGAGCGTGGCGGGAATCAATAAGCTGGAAAACAACCTTAAGCTGAGGCCTTCCAACCAAATACGTCCCAATGAGTTGTTGCCATTTGGCGCGCTGTGTTTTCGAGACTTTGGCGTATCCAAATCCGGGAAGATCGACCACGTGAAACGCTTCGTTCACCAAGAAGAAATTGATTTCTTGGGTCTTTCCAGGCGTTCCGGAGGTTCGAGCAAGGTTTTTCCGTTGGAGCAAGCGATTGATCAACGAGCTTTTTCCAACGTTAGACCGACCTATAAACGCCACCTCAGGAGTAGATTCCTGAGGCATGTTTTTTAAGGACGTTGCGCCCTGCGTGAAAACAACCCGATCAATTTTCATCCTAAAGGTGGATGTGGTCTGTTAAAGGCTAGACCCGGGAAAAATGGTCCGCTACAGCAGCACCAATGGCAGCTGGATTTAGAACAATCGTCGCCCCAGCTTCTTCTAGTGCAGCAAATTTATCTTCAGCGGTTCCTTTTCCACCCGATATGATTGCGCCAGCGTGACCCATACGACGCCCTGGAGGTGCCGTTCTGCCTGCGATAAACACGAATACGGGTTTGGTCATGTTGTCACGGATGAATGCAGCTGCTTCTTCTTCCGCAGTCCCACCAATTTCACCAATCATAACGACGGCTTCGGTTTGGTCATCGGCGTGAAACATTTGCATGATATCGAGGAAGCGCGATCCGATGATAGGGTCACCACCAATTCCGACGGCCGTACTTTGCCCAAGTCCCTTGCGCGTTAGTTGGTCGACGGCTTCATACGTCAAGGTTCCGCTTCGAGAGATAACCCCAACATTGCCTTCTGAAAAAATCATGGCTGGCATAATGCCAACTTTAGCTTGACCGGGTGTGATCACTCCAGGGCAGTTTGGGCCAATCAAGTTGGCACCTTTGCTTTTAACGTAGTGATACACAGGGACCATGTCGTTTACCGGAATACCTTCCGTGATACAAACAATGGTTTTAATCCCCGCTTCTGCCGCTTCCAAAATAGCATCAGCCGCAAATGGCGGCGGTACGAAAATAATGGAAGTATTCGCTCCTTCCTGGCTTACTGCATCGGAAACCGTATCGAAAACGGGTTTACCAAGATGCAATTGCCCTCCTTTCCCAGGGGTTACACCTCCGATTAAAGGGGTTCCGTACTCGAGCATTTGCTCGGAATGAAACGTTCCTTCTTTTCCAGTATACCCTTGAACAACAAGGCGGGTGTTTTTATCAACCAGAATGGACATGGCGTTTAGTCGCGCTTAGTTAAAAATCAATTTGGGCTAGTACCCGAGGTACAATACATCAAGACTACAGTTTAGCGCGAAAAGCGTCAAACCTCAATCCTGAATTGTAAACCTCTAACGAAATCGAACAATCCTTTTGCAAAAATCGAACGAAGTCGAAGATAAAAAAAGTGGGCCGTTCGCTCCGCGAACGGCCCACTATTATCCTATTTCAATGCCGCTTAAGAAGGATTATTGGGCATTTGCTGACTTCCAGTATGCGTTGCAGCGTCTGAAGAATCAGTTCTAGGTGCTGAGGCACCTTGCGTTGGAGGGGTCGGGTGAATTCTGTGCGTTGGCTCTTGAACGTTCAATTCACGCGAAATCTCACTGGTAGCAGATTTAAACTCTTTTATACCTTTTCCTAATCCTCTAGCGATTTCGGGGATTCTTTTGGCCCCAAAAATCAGTAAAATGGCTAAGAAAATGAGTACGAGTTCAAAAGGTCCGAGGCTTCCCATAGTTCCTCTAGTGGTAATTGTGGGTGGTTAGGCGGGCTGACGGAGTGTCAAAGACCACCTCCCCGTAATTAAAGGCAAAATAAACAGAAATCCTTCGAATTTTTAGGGCTTTAATCCGAACAATTTGTGAGCTTTACGAAACGACCCTAGTGCAGTTCCATTTTTATCACCCATGGTTGGCCTTAACCTGAATCTCTTTTTATGCAGAGCAATAGCGAACATACCTTAACGTTGGACCAAATTCGATCTTGGCCGAAAGCGGAATTGCATTCCCACCTCGACGGGGCGATGCGACTTTCGACCATGCTCGAATTAGCTAAAGAACAGGGTAAAATGAATCTTTTACCTGCTAAAACGCATGATGGCTTGCTGAAGGAGTTGGCCAAAGTGGACGATTCTTCGGACCTCTACGAGTATTTAGCATGGTTTAAGTACACCATCGGTCTGATGCAAAGCAAATCGTCGCTAGAGCGGGTTGCCTTCGAAATGGCAGAAGATTTTGCCGCAGAAAACGTGATTTACCTCGAAGTTCGATTCGGACCGATTTTACACACACAAGAAGGTCTAGGCCTAAATGAGGTGATGGATGCCGTAATTAAAGGCCTAGAAAAAGCTAAAAAGCAGTATGGCATACAATACGGCATCATCGTGTGCGCACTTAGAGATCGTTTTGTCGAGGCTTCTTTAGAACAAGCTCAGCTGGCTGTTTCTTACCTGGGCAAAGGGGTTGTAGCCTTTGATTTGGCTGGTGGAGAGGCGGGTAATCCGGCAAAACACCACTTAGAAGCCTTTTACTACGCCCGAAATCACCTATTAAACTTGACGGTGCACGCTGGCGAGTCTTGGGGACCCGAGTCTATTCGGCAAGCCCTCTTCTTTTGTGGCGCTCACCGCATTGGTCATGGCATCACACTGGTTGATGATCTTCCATTGTTACATTTCATGCGGGACCACCAAATTCCCTTAGAAGTATGCCCTACGAGTAACGTTCAAACGAGTGTTGCACCCTCCTATGAGGAGCATCCGGTGCGGCAAATTGTACGATCAGGAGTTCCGGTTACCATTAACACGGACTCCCGTTTATTTAGCCATACGAGTTCATCAGGCGAATTGTATTTGGCCCATACCCGATGTGGATTGACGGAAAGCGAAATCAAAACTATTGTCTTGAATGGGTTTAAACATGCCTTTTTACCCATTGAAGAACGATTACGGCTCATGGCGAACGCTTCCCAAGCCATTCAAATGGTAATGTAATTTTTATGGATACATTAGAAACGCCTCGCATCATTAAAGGCGCTACACGGGGTCTAATTGGTACCGTTTCGCTTCCGGCCGATAAGTCAATCGCTCATAGAACAGCTCTATTTGCTTCGCTGGCTTCAGGAACGAGCCAGGTGGTTGGTTATCCATCTTCGGCCGACCCACAAAGCACGCTTTCCTGCTTAAGACAGTTAGGTATTGAGATCCTTCCAACCGACACCGGTTTCGACATTCATGGAAAGGGGTTAAACGGCTTCACGGCTCCCACCCTGCCCCTAGATTGCGGTAATTCAGGCACCACCATGCGGTTACTCGCTGGTATGCTGGCGGGTCAGTCGTTTTCTTCTATACTAATTGGTGACGATTCGCTTTCCGGCAGGCCTATGGGTCGAATTATTGATCCGCTTCGCATGATGGGAGCTACGGTAGACGCACAGGGTGGTCGGGCCCCGCTTCACGTACAAGGCACTCATCCGTTGCGGGCCGTGACCTATGAACTACCTATTGCTTCTGCACAGGTGAAATCGTGCGTTTTACTAGCTGGCTTATTTGCAAAAGGCATTACGACCGTCGTAGAGCACACGCCTTCCAGGGACCACACAGAGCGCATGCTGGGACTCGGTTCGGTTACAATTGGTAATCAACGACATATTTCAGTCGAAGGTGGAATGGAGATTAAGCCTCGACTATGGTCCATCCCCGCCGATTTTTCGGCCGCAGCGTTTTTTCTTGTGGCAGGATCGATTGTGCCTGACTCGGCCCTAAAACTGCTCAAAGTCGGACTCAACCCCTCTAGAACGGGCCTAATCGACGTTTTGCGGGCGATGGGAGCCAACATTGTTATTGAAAATGAGCGATTGGTTGGCGGTGAACCGATTGGCGATATTGTGGTCCGATCGGCTGAGCTGCATGGCATTCAGGTGAGTGGCCCTATTATCGCCAACATTATTGACGAAATCCCCATTCTTTGTGTCGCAGCTTCCGTCGCCACCGGTCCAACGTCCATTTCTGATGCTTCCGAACTGCGACATAAAGAGGCAGATCGCATTGCGGCGATGGCTACTGGCCTGAGAACACTAGGTGTCGAATTGGAAGAAAAAGAGGACGGCCTTCTGTTTAAAGGCGGTAGTACACTGCGCTCAGGCACCGTCGACACCTACCATGACCACCGCATAGCCATGTCCATGGGTATCGCAGCACTCGTAAGCGATGGAAAGGTTGAAATTAACGGCTCAGAAATCGCTTCCGTATCCTTTCCCACGTTTTGGGACTGTTTGGAAGAATTAGCCTAGCTAATCGCCGGCCTTTCTCCCTAGGGGTATCGGCATTCCAAATTTAGGTACCGGGCACCCAAAGGTGTTTTTCGATATCGACCGTGGTTTCGTCCAAAAACGCAATCCCTTCGCTACGCAGGAGGTCCTCCATCACGTATGGACCGCCGAAACTCGCATGTCCGCTTAGTCCGCCATATCGATTTACCACTCTATGGCACGGCAATCCGTGCCCCGAGGCCGCTTTTAAAGCCCATCCAACGGTCCTCGAGGCACTTTTTGAACCCAAATACGCGGCTATGTGGCCATAAGTGGTGACTTTCCCCAAAGGAATATCAGCCACAACTTCCCACACTTTATCAAAAAAGTCTTGGTTAGCCACTGTGTTTACGCCTATTGATTTCCAAGAATCACGGGCAAACCATCCGTTCCACCAATAATCACCGTTTTAGAATTCGGCGAGTTAGCTAACGCTTGTGTTGCCTCAATACCCTTGAACTTTAAGAACTGGGCCGAAAGGCTCTGGGTGATAATGCGTTGGTATTCTGCCTGACCGCGTGCTTCAATTTCCTTCCGCTGCGCTTCAAGCGCTTCTTTTTGCAGCGTAAACTCATACCGCTCAGCTTCCTGCTCTTCTTTCAACTTGTTTTCAATGGCGGTGCGAATCTGATCAGGGAGCGAGATATCGCGGATCAAAATGGCATCAACAATGATGTTTTCAGAAGCCACTGCATCTCTTACCTTAGCAAAAATAGCTTGCTGAAGTTCCGTTCTGCGGGACGAGTACAATTCTTCCGGTGTGTACTGGCCTACAATTTCGCGTACGGCGCTTCGTAATTCCGGCTGAACGAGCTTACGATAGTATTCTTCCCCGTACGTAACGTGGATATTAGCCAGTTCGGTGGAAAGGGGACGCCATCGAATAGAAGCGTCCATACCAATGGAAAGACCGTTGGAGGAAAGCGCATCAATGTCTTCAAGCTGCTCTTGCACGCGAACGTCGTATCGGATCAGGTTTACCCAAGGCGCGTGAACTTGGAGCCCTTCACCATAGAGTTTGGTTAAGTCCGTACCACCGAAAATACTGTATTTAACAGCGCTTTCGCCCGACTGAATGCTCGTCGTCATGCATCCACCGCCAAGTGTTACCAGCATTAAAAAAATAAATGCGAAAAAACCGCCGCGCATTGCCAGACGCGAAACGTTTGGAAATTGGTTATCTGCCATAATTCAATGAGTCTCCGATGAGGGATAAAATATTCTTCCGTTCCCATTTGAACGGATCGGAGAGCGTGTAGTTGCGTACGCTTTGTTTCTTCCTAAATGAAATCACCTTAACTGCTTCCAGGCATTGAATCCACTTTCTTCAACATTGATTGATGAATTGAACCATCAACTGGGGCCCAATAGGGTTCTTGAAAATCACGTTCTGGCACCGTTTACCACATTTCAAATTGGCGGTCCCGCCGATGCTTACTTCGAAGCCCAAACCGCGAACGAACTTTCAGCCGCAATTAAAGGCGCTCGAAAGCTTGAAGTACCGTTTTTTATTCTAGGGCTGGGTGCGAACATTTTGGTTAGCGATAAGGGTTTCCGAGGACTTGTGATCCGAAATAGGGCGGGAAACATGTCTTTTTCGGATGATGGCATTCTTACGGTAGAAAGTGGTGCCATTGTGTGGCCGGATGTCATCCAATTTTCTATTTCGTGTGGGTATGCGGGCCTAGAGCATTACGCGGGCATACCTTCTACCATTGGGGGAGCGCTATGGCAGAATTTG
>JAURGV010000068.1 GCA_030833605.1 Rhodothermales bacterium | reverse complement strand
TAAAAGCGGAATGTCTTTTACCGTTTTTAGGCCCGCAGGAGCATCAAAAACCAAAGGAATACTATTTACCAGCGTGGCCACCGTAGCGGTATCACCGAAAATGCCACCACGAACCAACACGTTCATCGGTGGATCACTTTCTGCTACTACTTCATCCCGTGGGTTTTCGGCCCCAACGAACATCTTCAGATCTAGCGAAATGAGTTTTTCATTGCCATCGTATCCGTAGGCGTGGTGATGAATACCGGCCACTTGGCCTTTTTCAACGGTCAAATAGGGCGTAACAACCTGTTTTGGAGAAATCACAGGCTCTAGAATTTCTTCAATTCGATCAATAGACCATCCCATTCCATCCGCAATTAACCGAATGCTTTCTACCAGTCCGATATGGCCAAACATGCCCGTAGCTTTTTTCTCCGCAAACTGTGCTTCGGTAATCCCCGCACCCACTTTTTGCTGAAGAGGCAGCCTGCGAAGCCCGGCGTTGACTTCCCGATTCACCTTGATAGATGAAACGGAGTTACAGACGCCGGTCGCCATTAGAGCCAACGCATCCATAGCATAGCCAGGATTAACCCCTGTGCCAAGCAACGTAACACCGTTTTCCTTTGCCACTTTATCCAGCTCAGCTGAAATGGAAGGATGTCGGCCATACGGATAAGACAGTTCTTCAGTACTCGAAACAACATTTGCACCGTGTGATGCGCAAAGAATGAGTTGATCGTACATCCTCGCTAAAAACGAGGATGTAGTGTGTAACACAACGTCCGGTTTGGTCGAGGACAGGACTGCCGCGGCATCTGCGGAAACCACCACACCCGTTTTTTCAGGTAATCCCAAAACATCACCAATGTCTTTCCCAACTTTAGTGGGATCGATATCAATAACGCCGACCAATTCGATGTGGCTTTTCTTCGATAGAACCGTTTTGAGGCACGAAATACCAATCGGTCCGATACCGTACTGTACAACCTTGAATCGTCTGCTCATTAGATTTTGATGTCGCTTGGGTCTGCTTGATGAAATGGGTAGCTAAAATGATGCGCAGGCACAAAGGTCTCTTTAATGGAGCGTGCTGATGTCCAACGGACTAGATTCAAGAATGAACCCGCTTTGTCGTTGGTACCAGACGCGCGTGCTCCACCGAATGGCTGCTGGCCAACTACCGCACCAGTAGGTTTGTCGTTGATATAGAAGTTACCGGCACAGTCGTTTAGTGCGTTTGTGGTCGCGGCAATCACACTTCGATCTTGCGCAAAAACGGCTCCCGTCAACGCAAATGGAGACGTTTTATTCAACAGTTGCAACGTTTCAGCATATTTCGAATCGTCGTAAATGTGAATGGTCACCACCGGTCCGAAAATCTCTTCGCACATGGTGCGATAACTAGGGTCCGTGGTTACGAGTACGGTTGGTTCAATGAAATATCCTTCCGCATCTGAAAAACCGCCACCATGGAATATCTCAACACCAGGCGCTGTTTTAGCATGTTTGATGTATCCCGTGATACTATCGTATGCAGCCTTGTCAATAACTGCATTTATGAAGTTGGTGAAGTCTTCCACAGGCCCCATTTTAATTTCATCCAATTGGGCTTTAACCACTTCTTTGATGATGGGCCACAATGACTTAGGAAGATATACACGGGAAGCTGCAGAGCACTTTTGACCTTGATATTCAAAGGCGCCTCGAACAATAGCTGTTCCAACAGCCACGGCATCGGCGCTTGGGTGCGCAACAATGAAATCTTTACCGCCCGTCTCGCCAACCACTCTTGGGTAGGTGCGATAGGTGTTCATGTTGTTACCGATCGTGGACCACATATGGTTAAATGTGCCTGTCGAACCGGTAAAGTGCAAGCCCGTGAAGTGCTCAGAAGCGAAAATGGTATTTCCGACGGTGGAGCCTTTTCCTGGAATCATGTTAATGACTCCTTTCGGCAAACCGGCTTCTTCAAACATTTTATATAGGTAATACGCCGAAAGAAGCTGCGTGGAGGCGGGTTTCCACAGGACCGTATTCCCCATAAGTGCTGGTGCGGTAGGTAGGTTGCCAGCAATAGACGTAAAATTAAACGGGGTTACCGCGAATACAAATCCTTCGAGCGCTCTGTATTGAACGCGGTTCCACACGCCAGGCGATGAGATGGGCTGATCATTATAAATCTGCTCCATAAATCGGACGTTAA
The DNA here is from genome assembly GCA_030833605.1 of Rhodothermales bacterium. Taxonomy (GTDB): domain Bacteria; phylum Bacteroidota; class Rhodothermia; order Rhodothermales; family UBA10348; genus UBA10348. Next base: position 8,327 of record JAURGV010000068.1, on the reverse strand, counting down.
ACCGAAAGAAATCAATCAATTCGCAAGCGGAATCTATTTCAGCTTGATACGGATTTTTACTTTGCCCAAGCATGGTTGAGGCATTAATAATATCTCGATATGGGCCAGCGAGCAGCTCGGCTGCTTTTAAGAAAATGGAAGCGCGGTCGGACCAATCCATGTACATCCAGTCGTTTCGAGCGTCGACTGCACTGTGGATTGCAGACTCTAGTTCAGGTACGCCACATTGGTGGGCCGTCCCAAGAATATGGCGATGTTCGTGAGGCACGACCACGTTTAACGTGTCTCCCGTGCGAACTTCTTTTCCGCCAATAAAGGCCGGAATATCGATCTGTTCACCCCGCATTTTCTTGAGCATGGATCGCAGTGATGCTCGTTCTGGAGAGCCTGGAGCGTACGAGCGGACAGGCTCGTTAATGGGGGTTGGAGTCTTGGAGAACAGATTGTTCATGGTCACCTTCTGGAATTGATTGTAGGCTCAATTTACGGAACGAAAATGCCCTCCCAAACCCTTTCTCTAAAACTTCTACAGCCCTTCTTATAGGCAGAATTTTCCGAAAAAGAGAAAGTGATTCCTGCGATTTGCCCTGTTTTGCCCTCCCGATTTTGCTCCTGGAATCCCATTTCGTTGCAGCGAGCCATGCATAAACGGCCCAAAGGACTCCTAAAAGCGGTTTATTCGCCTGAATTGAAAAGGATTCCGGAAATCAGGCACGAACTTGGTATCGAGGGTAGCCGAACAAGCCCTCAGATAATCCCGGTATTGCCGGGCAAACTACCATGTTTTCGAAACAGAATCAGACAGATCCGAGCCAAGCTCGCGAAGCAGTTAAGAAACAGCTGCTGCGTTCACTCATGCAGCAAGTTGTGGATGAAGTATCCACAATGGACGGGACCGAGCTCGACGAGATGGTCGCATCCATGATTGGAGAAATTGATTACACGAGCCTTAAGGAGCGTGTGAACGAACAAGTGGCTGCACGTTTTAGATCTGGCGTCGAGCAAATCGACGTTGATTCAACCATCGCTGAATGTCAAGAACAATCGATGCTTTCGGTTGACGATTCGCTAGAATCTAAAATCCCGGCACTCGATGAAGCTGCGCTGGCTGATCGTATTCAGTCTCTAGTTGAACGTAAGTTTAACGCTCAAGTCGAAGAACTGAGTTTCGATGATGTGATCGAGCGGGAAAAAGAGCGCGCAATTCAAATGGCGCAAGAACTGTTTTCTGAAAAATTAGCCTTGGTTTCCAAAGAAGAGCTTTGTGGGCAGCTCGATTCGATGGACACACAAGCCCTTCAAGCAGCTCTAGAAGAAGCCGCCAATACATTTGTGGCGGGCAAAATAGAATCGTTTGATTTGGGATCGATTACGACCCAAGCGAAAAATGAATTTGGGATTCGAGTGCTTTGCGACGTCGATAAACTGGGTGCTTCGATTAGCACTTCAGGCTCTGAGTTTAGTCAATCGATCAGTTAATTGAGTCCAAGTGTTGCCGAATTTATCAAAGGGCAGCTGCACATGGATGATGCAGACTTTTCATACAGCTCCATCGAAAAAGCGATCGAAAGCATTGTTTCACGAATTGACCAACCGCTGCAGCATTTTGCAACGGAAGCGATCTCGAAAAACAATGGAAATGGGTTTACCACCGATTTAGCAGATGTAGTGTTGAACTCGACCTACTTAGTACCGCTGGTTCAAGAAAAGAACTTCAGGTCTAAAATTACCGAAATCGCACAGGAGTTAAATCCGTTAGGAGTGACTATTGAAGTCGGTGGACCTTGGCCTCCGTATCACTTTGTAGATATTGACATGGATGATTTCCCTAAATCAATTTCCACAGAGATGCCTGTTTAGATTCAAAAAATCGAAAACTGGGTTTGTTCAGCGCGCGGCCTCCGATGGGAATTCATTCCCAGATCGGAGGCCGCGCGTGTTTTATGCCATCCATTGGGCCGAGTAACCGACCACCGGAACCTCTATCCGATCCAAACGGTGGATCCAATAACAGGGTAGAAGGGTAGGAGCGTAGAGCCCTGTCAAAAACCCGCGCCCCTTTAAAACCCACTATGTCGTTTAAAATTGAGTCATTTATTGCCCGTCGCTATTTGAAAGGCGCCGAAGGAAAATCCGAGGGCAGGCGATTTCTCAAATTGGTTACGTTCATCACCATTGGAGGTGTAGTTGTTGGCGTTTCTACGCTAATCTTGGCACTGTCCATTGTGAGGGGTTTTAGTACCGAAATCAAAGAGAAGGTGATTGGTTTTGGAGCTCACGTGCAGGTTGAAAGCATTCGGGATGCGCCACTAGAAGGGGCTGCTGCGCTTCAAGAAACCATACAAAGCGTTGAAGGCGTCGTATCCGTAGACGCCGTTATCCAAGAGTTTGTGCTACTGAGAAAGTCCGAGTCTGAGATAGAGGGCGTTTCTATTTGGGGCACACAAGAACTTCCTGGCTACATCTCGCAGTCTATGATTGCCGGTCAGTCCACCTTTCAATCCGACGAAAAGGGAAGACCAGGAGTGGTTTTAGGTGCAAAACTCGCTAAATCACTGGGAGCGGAAGTGGGCACCCTTGTAACTGCATTTTCGGTCACCTCTGCGACGACACCTTCTGCCATGTCAAGGCCTCGTCTTGCCCAATTTCATGTTGCTGGGATTTACGAGACCTCGCTCGCCAATTTTGATGAGATTTACGTGTTTGTCGATTTGGCTCGAGCGGTAACCTTGCTCGATTATGAGGAAGACCAGGTTTCGAGGCTAGATGTTCGCGTCGAATCGGGCTTGGATTACACCGTCGCTGCGGACCGAATTGATGCCCAATTGGAATTTCCGGCCATCGCGAGACCTATTACAGACGTGTATAGGAGTCTATTCTCATGGGTAAAGCTGCAAGAATCCATTATCCCCCTCATCATTTCTATCATCATTTTTGTTGCCGCCATTAACATTATCGGCACTTTGCTGATCATTATTCTCGAAAAAACGTCCGAAATGGGTGTTTTGGCTAGTTTTGGAGCCTCCGCCTCTTTGCGTAAACGAATTTTTGTGCGATTGGGGTTGTATGTGGGCGTAGTTGGGGTCGTTTTAGGTGAACTGTTCGCTTTTGTGATCGCAATTATCCAATTGGAGTTTGAGGTAATCCCCCTTCCGGCTGAAGCCTATTACATGAGTGCAGCACCCATCGAGATGAGTCTTTTTGATTTTGCATGGGTGGGGGTGCTGACAATTTTGCTGTGTGTCGCATCTTCTTATATCCCGGCGCGTTATGCAGCGAAAATTGAGCCCTTAAAGGCAATCCGTTCTAGATAAACCAACAATACATTAGGTATGCAAATCGGCGATAAGGCTGTAGACTTCAGCCTTTATTCAGACAAGAAAAAGCTATTTCAGCTCTCTCAGGTAACGAAAGAAGGTCCCGTTCTGTTGTTGTTTTTCCCCGCAGCATTCACAGGGACGTGTACTACCGAGTTGAATGAAGTGAACAATACGCTCGAGGAATACAGTGGGGCCACCGTGGTTGGGATATCTACCGACACACCGTTTACTTTGGCAGAATATGGAAAGGTAAATGCACTTCGATTTGATTTATTAAGTGATCATGATGCCGAAGTCAGCGCGCTCTACCAAACCAAATACGACGAAGGTTTTACCGGCATGAAGCTGGTCAGAATTTCCAAACGGTCTGCTTTTGTGATCGATAGGGAAGGCATACTTCAGTATGTCGAAGTCCTTGAAAATGCTGGGCATATCCCTGATTTGGAAGCCATTAAAAACGTTTTAAAGTCAATTTCATGATAGTAACCATACGCTTTTTTTCCGTCCTTAGAGAAGCCTTCGGCGCCGGCGTTGCCGAAGTCGAACTAGAAGATGGCACCACGGGGAAAGATTTAATCGCCCTTTTGGCCGACAATAACGATACGTTTGCTTCCCTTAAGGACGTGGTTCGATTGGCTGTGAATGACGAATACGTCGAAAACGCTGAATTACTCAAGGACGGTGACGACATCGCCATCATAACTCCTGTTTCAGGCGGATAATAGGGTGCGCATGACGACTTGGATTGACATCTCTGAAACGGCACTTCCAGCAGAACAAGTGCACGAATTTCTTTACGCCAGTCAGGGAGGGGGAGTGTGTGTTTTTGTCGGTACAACCCGCCGGGTCACCTTGGAAGAAGTGACAGAACATCTTTGGTATGAAGCCCATAACACTATGGCGCTCAAGGAGATGGAGAAGATTGCTAAACGCGCATCACAGCAATGGTCCCTGCTCCGCGTAGTCATGCTACATCGCACGGGGAAGGTAAGCGTGGGTGAGGCAAGCGTAATAGTAGGGGCAGCCACCGCGCATCGCGGCCCTGCTTTTGAAGCAACGCGCTTTCTCATTGATGAATTGAAAAAGTCCGTTCAAATCTGGAAGAAAGATGTATCTCCAGATGGGAGCAGTTTTTGGGTGGACTCAGGTCTTGGTTGAAATGCGTACTGTGCCACTCAAGCCTCACTACCCAAGCGCTTGAATAGCGAACTATATCGAAGCCAAAATTGCGCTGTGGATTCGTTCAATGGGCTTTTTATGGGTATCTGGCTTAAATGCCTGCCCCGTAATTTTTTCAAATAGCTCGATATACCGGGTTGAGACCTCGATCCTGAATGCATCGTCCAGATCGGGGAGGACTTGCCCCTCCAGCCCTTGGAAATGTCTATCCATGAGCCACTCGCGCACAAACTCTTTAGACAGCTGGCGCTGCGGTTTATCGGCCGCCAAAAGTTCAGCGTACGTATTTGCATAAAAATAACGGGATGAATCGGGCGTATGAATTTCGTCGATCAACGTGATAGTGCTGTTATGATCGAGCCCAAATTCATATTTGGTGTCCACCAAAATAAGGCCTTGGCTCGCAGCCATTTGGGATCCTCGATCAAATAACTGAAGGGCGATATGCTCCAGTTTATCCAGCATGTCTTTCGACAGGATTTCCCTTTCTATGATGCCTTCCCGTGAAATGTCTTCGTCGTGGCCTTCAACTGCCTTCGTTGCTGGCGTGAGAATAGGCGTAGGCAGTTTCGCGTTTTGGCGTAGGCCTTCCGGAAGCGTTTTGCCACATAGCGTTCGTATGCCTTGATTGTAGGTGCGCCAAGCATGGCCAGCGAGGTATCCGCGTACCACAAACTCAACGGGTATCGACGAACACCGACGAGCGATGGTAACGTTCGGGTCAGGCACCTCCAAAATGTGATTTTGAACGATATCGGCCGTGTTTTTAAAGAAGAAATGCGCTACCTGATTAAGAACTTGGCCTTTAAAAGGAATCGTTTGCCTAAGAATATGATCAAATGCGGAAATGCGGTCCGAAGTAACCAAGATGAGTTGGTCTCCCAACGCGTACGTATCGCGGACTTTGCCTCCATACCGAGTGCCTAAATCATTGAAGTGGGTCGATGAAACGGTGCTATCTAATTGCTGAGTAATGAGTTGAGAGTCTATCATTTAACGATGTCTTAAGCTTGAGGCCCTGATTTCTAAAGTAGGTTGAACAATGTGTTCTATGGGTGGCCCTAAAATGTCACCCTTTACGCGTCCGTAAACTTGCTTTGCTGCTTGAAAACCGATGGCTTGCATTCCGAGGTCGACACTGGAAAGTCCAATGAACCGACTTGTCTTGATGTCATCGTACCCAACAATGGCTACATCGTCAGGAATTGAACATCCGCGATCCTTAATGGCCATCATAGCGCCGATTGCCAACACGTCACTGCTGGCCACTACGCCGGTGATGTGCGGAAACCGATCAAATGCTTTTTGCATGGCATCAAATCCATCTTCTTCCGAATGTCCGGAATGGTAGCCAATTTCTCCGGACACAATGCGGGAATCATCGAATTCGATTCCGCCCGCAAGCAACGCTGTGCGAAATCCTGCAATTCGACGCTGTTTTGCTTCGCTGTCAATGGCCGAGCAAATCAAACACAGCTCGCGGTGCCCCTGTTTCAATAAATGCTCTGTAGATAGTTGAATTCCCCTTGTATCATCCCAATAAAAAGAGTCAAAATGCTCCGATTGAGATCCTACTAGCACCGTAGGCGACAAGCTGTCAATTAACTCATTGGTCAGCGATTTCGAGAGCGGTACGCCGCATATCATTAAACCTCGAACCGAGCCACGCTGCAGGAATGAGCGGAGCGATTTTTCCACATTTTTAGATCCTAAATCGCAAATGAGTAAATCTAATCCAGGTTCTCGAATGTAAGATCGGATGCCCTTCAGTAATTCGTTTTGAAACGGGGCGGTAAACGAAGGTAGGGCCACTGCGAATGAATGATACTCTTGCTGAGCCAACGAACGGGCCGTTCTACTTGGTCTAAATCGAAGTTCATCGATGGCTTGTTCGACTTCCGATCGTGTTTTGTCGGACACGTCATTGGAATCGTTTAAAACGCGCGAGACGGTAGATATGGCAACGCCAGCACGGCGAGCAACATCATAAATCGTAACGGTCGATTTTTCTTTCCGCGTCATGTAACAAAATGCGATGAAACAATCACTTAATAGTACGTTTACCAGCCTTAGCCTACGGGGTACAACATCAAGATAGGGACTTTTAGCGTTTTTTAAGTCGCATAGTATCGTCAATATGTTAAGTATTGACTAGAAGAAGGTTTTTTGGGATGAATGACATTTCAATTCCTGTTGAAGGAATGACGTGCGCAGCTTGCGCGCTCCGCATTGAGCGTAAGTTGAACAAAACGGATGGGGTAGAGGAAGCCGCGGTCAATTATGCGACAGAAGAGGCGATTATACGCGTCGATTCTTCCAGAACATCCTTTTCGGACCTTGTATCTGTCATTCAGAAAACCGGATATGGCGTAAAACTATCTCTCGCTGAAACGCATCTGTCTGGAGTTAATGCAAGCCAACGGGGTGATGAGTTGCAGGCGCTGTTGGAACAAACAAATGGGGTGGTCCGCGTCGATAAATCGGATTCGGTGGACGGCACAACTGTCGCTTTGACTTACGTTCAAAGCGTATTACCCGGGAGTAAAGTAGCTTCCATTTTTACAACCTTTTCTCCAGATATATCTAGCTCTCTGACTCAGGAGGAGACGCCCGTTAGCGGCTTGATTAAGTGGAATTCTACCACCTTTCAATTGGGGTTGGCCGTCGTATTTAGCATTCCATTGGCCATTATTGCGATGAGTCACGGATTAATCCATGTCCCCAATAGTGGATTGGTTCAGTTTTTCTTGGCTCTTCCGGTGGTTGTTATATCCGGCCGGCCGTTTTTTTCAGGTGCATGGAATGCACTGAAGCACGGTGCGACGGATATGAATACGCTGATTTCACTAGGCGTACTCGCAGCATTTGGATATTCCGTTGGAGCGGTTTTCTTCCCTACCGTTTTTATTCAACAGCAAGGGGAGATGCCAGAGGTTTATTTTGAGGCTGCGGCGCTCATTATCACCTTGATTCTTCTGGGTAGATTTCTAGAGGAACGGGCTAAGAAAAAAACAGGGGCTGCCATTCGCGTGTTGCTGGACCTTCAGCCCAACACGGTTTCTGCCGTGATCAATGGACAGGACGTTCAAAAGGATATTTCAGAAGTAGAAATCGGGATGAACGTTCGAATCCGACCTGGAGAGCGCATTCCGGTTGATGCCTTAATTCTCGAAGGCTCTTCCTACGTCGACGAAAGCATGTTAACCGGGGAAAATGCCCCTGTTTTAAAGGCGGTTGGAGAGCGGACGGCGGCAGGGACCATCAATGGAAACGGTTCTTTATTGGTCGAAATAATTCGAACAGGCAAGGACACCATTTTAAATCAAATTATTGAACTGGTAAAGAAATCAGCGTCTTCTAAAGCTCCTATTCAAAATCTAGCAGATCGCATTTCAGCCGTATTTGTGCCTGCAGTAATCGCTCTGGCGGTCATAACAGCCATAATGTGGATGCTTTTAGGCCCTGAACCAGTGCTCAATCATGCCCTACTTCGATTCGTAAGTGTAATTATCATTGCCTGTCCGTGTGCACTTGGTCTTGCCACGCCCACAGCTATTGTGGTTGGCATGGGAAGGGCAGCCCGGATGGGGATTCTTATTAAGAACGCGGAGGCGCTACAACGAGCCAATGACATTAACGTGGTGGCGCTGGATAAAACGGGTACCATCACAACCGGCACGCCAAAGGTTAGTAGTGTTTATCCGGCTTCACCATGGACCGCAGAGGAGTTGATTCAGCGCGCAGCAGCCGTAGAGACACATTCTGAGCATCCTTTAGGTAAGGCCATTGTCGCAGAAGCCACCTCTTCGGGGCAGACCGTTGCAGCTT
>JAURGV010000067.1 GCA_030833605.1 Rhodothermales bacterium | reverse complement strand
AGATTTTCAGGACGAATTTTAGACAGTTTCTGTCGCGCTTCAATCGTAATGTTTTTGATGGTATGATAATCCAACTCTTCTGGCAAATGCAGGTCTTCCATCTGATTGACCTTTTGAATTAAATCGTTCTCACGCTCAATATAACCCGCGTATTTGAGATCGATTTCGACCATTTCTACGATGGATTCAAGTCCATGATAGGCAGCCACAAGCGAGGTCATTTCTGACGTTTCTAATATCTCTTGTAGGTTAACCTGAGGCCTTAAAGCGATTTTCGCAATGCGTTCGGGCTGCGCGATCGGCGTAGTCCCCACGCTTTCGAGGTACGCATTAATGGCGTTAGGTGGAATACTGGTTGACCGAACGTTTTCAGCGGTAGCCGATCGCGCAGCCTTACGATTCTCCATCCTTTTCATGCGCTCATCCGAGACGAGACCCATTTTGTGGCCTATTTCGCCAAGGCGCTCATCGGCGTTGTCCTGCCGCAACATCATCCTATGCTCGGCACGGGAGGTAAACATGCGGTAAGGTTCATCCGTCCCTTTAGAGACTAGATCATCGATCAGAACACCGATATAGGCTTCTGAGCGCTTGAAAATAATCTGCTCCCTACCCAACACGTACTGCGCGGCATTCATTCCCGCAACCAATCCCTGTGCCCCTGCTTCCTCGTATCCTGTGGTACCATTTATTTGACCCGCAAGAAAGAGGCCGCGAACAGCCTTGGTTTCTAACGAATACCGCAGCTGATACGGCGGAAAATAGTCGTATTCAATCGCGTAGCCTGGACGAAGCATATGTGCCTTTTCAAGCCCTGGTACCGAATGAATGGCCTGTAGCTGCACTTCTTCCGGTAAGCTGGTAGAGAAACCGTTGACGTAAATCTCTTCGGTTCGCCAGCCTTCCGGTTCCAAAAACAATTGATGGCTAGATTTGTCTGCGAATCGGTCGATTTTGTCTTCAATGGACGGACAGTAGCGCGGCCCCGTCCCTTGAATGCGTCCCACAAACATGGGGCTTCTGTCAAAACCTGTCCGAAGAATATCGTGAACGGCTTGGCTCGTATACGTTAACCAACAACTGCGTTGCTTTTCGGGAAGTTTGTCGGTCATATAACTGAAAGGGGTTGGGTTTTCATCTCCCATTTGCTCTTCCAAGTTAGTAAAATCGATGGTTCGACCATCCAATCGAGGCGGTGTGCCCGTTTTTAGGCGCCCCGATTCGAATCCCAGCTTATGCAAGGCGCCGGTAAGACCAACAGAAGGTCCTTCGCCCATACGCCCCCCGCCATAGGTCTTCTCCCCGATATGTATTTGCCCGTTCATGAACGTTCCACTGGTCAAAATCACCGCTTTGGCAAACAGGTGTTGGCCCCACTGCGTGATTACACCTTTTACAACATTCCCCTCTGTTAACAAATCCACTGCCATATCGGCGCGCATGTACAAATTGGGCTCTTGTTCTAAAAGGAATCGAATGTGGTCGGCATACATTTGCCGGTCGCACTGCGCACGCGGAGACCAAACCGCCGGCCCTTTCGATCGATTTAACATGCGAAACTGAATACCCGACACATCGGTCGCCAAACCCATGAGGCCACCTAGCGCATCGATTTCTCGCGCTATTTGGCCTTTACCAATTCCACCGATGGCAGGATTACAAGACATGCGACCCAGCGCTTCCAAACTCATCGAAATGAGTAGGGTGCGGGAGCCCATTCTTGCAGCGGCGGCAGCGGCTTCACTGCCTGCGTGGCCACCTCCGACAACAATTACGTCATATGTATCCGAGCTATGTGTCAATCCTGTATTCCCTTGTCTCCCTTATAGTTATAGGCCTTTTGCGTTGTGATATCCCACTTCGATACTGTCGCTTATTTTCCAATGCAAAAGCTTGAAAATATTTGACTTAGCACATCTTCGTTGGTTACTTCGCCAGTTATTTCACCAATGTGTTCAATAATGGCCCTTACATCGGCAGAAAGCATGTCTCCCGACCCACCGGAAGCCAACTGAAACTGCGCCCTTTCCGCTGCCGCTTTGGCTGCTCGCAAATGGGCAAAATGCCGCTGGCTCGTCACCACTTGTTGTTCATCTTCTAAACTAACGTTTAGGGCGGTCAGACGTTCAATTTCTTCAAACAGTTTGGTTACTTGGCTTTCCTGTGAAAGCATGGAGAGCGCACTGATCTCGTAATCGATTTCCCATTCCGGGCGAGCACCGTCTTTCGTTGCTTTCTCGACGCCCGTCGATTCGTCTACCAAATCGGACTTATTGCCCACCACCAGCACCGTCCGGTCTGGCATGGCCGTCCTCATCTCAGAAACCGTTCGCCATTCTTGTTCTAAATCTTGGGACGACAAATCAACCAGATACAGCACCAAATCTGCCGTGGTTAATGAATGGAGAGAGCGACGAACGCCCTCGGCCTCAATAACATCTTCCGTCGAACGCAATCCCGCGGTATCTACAAACTGAAAAGGAATGCCGCGGAAGGTAACTGCGGCTTCAATTTCATCCCGCGTCGTGCCCGGTATAGGACTTACAATTACTCTTTCATATCCAAGTAGCGCATTCATCAACGTGGACTTGCCCGCGTTGGGTCGACCAGCAATAACTACACGAATGCCCTCCGTCAAGGCCCGACCGAGTCGGTAGGATGCCAATAAAGCCTCCATTTTGACGTTGGCACCTTGCAACAAGGCTTCTAGCCTGTTACGGTCGGCGAAGTCTACATCTTCTTCCGAAAAGTCGAGCTCCAATTCAATCAGCGCCAACAACTCCAAAAGGTGCGCCCGCACAAGCGACAATTCTGCCGAGTATTCGCCGCGTAAATGCGCCAAGGATATGCGACTCGAGCGCAGGCTCCGTGCGTGGATCATTTCACCAATGGCTTCTGCTTGGGCCAAGTCCACTTTCCCGTTCATAAACGAGCGTAACGTAAACTCGCCAGGCCCCGCCATCCGGGCGCCATTAAGGGTGAGCAATCGTACAATTTCGTCGCTCGTTACATCGCTCCCATGGCAGGTGACTTCAACCACGTCTTCTCCGGTGGCCGTGTGGGGTGCAAGAAATACCGTTACGACAACCTGATCAATCAACTGGGCGGCCTCGGAATCCTCTCCAACGGCTCGCAAATACCCGACAACGGCTGTGTGAGAAGCTAGAGCAGAAAGCCGCTTGCCTTCAAAAATGGAATCTACCACGGGCACAGCATTCGGTCCGGATACACGAATGATGCTCAGCGCAGAGGCCCCTCGAGGGGTCGCGCGCGCCACAATCGTTTCGCTTTTCATTCCGAGATTCTCACTACCGTTTGAATCCCGCCTCGTTTCTGGCTGGGTACCTTGCATGGCGACCCCGTCTATTTAGACTTTTTGCCGGTGATTTTTCCGCGCTTCGGGTCAACCTTTGCAGGAGCTGCCTTCAACTCTTCCGGGTGTTCGTGAATCTGCTTGTTGACAAACTTCTGCTGGAATGCGGTTAACACGTTGTAGCACAAGTAGTACAAGTTTAGACCCGCAGCCAATTTGTTAAAGATCACAAAAATCATCACCGGAAATACGTAGGTGAAAATTTTCGCCTGCAGATTGTTTTGATTCGTCATGGACACCTTCATCTGGAAGACCATGGAAATACCCATCAACAACGTAAAGCCGGCTACGAAATTTCCAAAAAACGGGATTTCGAAAGGCAAATGTAGAATGATATCCGGGGCGGAAAGGTCAGCTGCCCACAAAAATCCTTGCTGGCGAAGTTCAATGGCCTGCGGTAAAAACTGCCACAATGCAATGATAATGGGGTACTGCAGGAGCATCGGCAAACAGCCGCCCAGAGGATTGACCCCTGTCTCCTTGTACATTTTCATCATCGCTTCCTGCTGCTTTTGCGGGTTGTCCGCAAATTTCTCCTTGATGGCTTCCATCCGAGGTTGCAGCTCCCGCATCTTACCCATGCTCTTGAACGAAGAGCGAGTAAGCGGGTGAAGAATCACTTTAATGAGCAACGCAAGCAGGATAATCACCAAGCCATAGCTTGGAATTACGTCGTGCAAATAGGTGAACGCGGGGATGAAAACAAACTTGGCCAAAGGACGCGTGATGATTTCGAAGAAATCCCATCCGTAATCGACCATGTCGTATAGCTTCACCCCATACGGGCTGAAATTCTTGTAGATAACCGGCCCGATGTACATCCGAAACGTATCCGGACCCACTCCAGGAGCCGCAACTTCAAGACTCGCCATGTAATCGTGACGCAAATAGGAGTCGGTTACCGCTCCAAATCGCTCTCCAACCAGTTCCGCCCCCAGGGTTGGCACGTCCGCCATCAGGGCCATGGCGAAGTATTTATTTTTGACGGCAATCCAATCAACCGATCCGTTGAGCGAAAGCTCGTCGTAGGTTTCGCTGGCAAGCGTTATGGATTCTACCTCGCCACCACTGCGCGCGTAGGCACCAGATTTTAGTCCTTCGTCTTTGTGGTCCCCTTCGGTGAAAGGAATTCCACCCACCCACGACAATTCATATCCTTCCAGCGTGGAATAGGACGAAGCGTTGGTTTGTTGTACAGCCAGACCTACTTCATAGGACCCCGGCGTAAACGTGTAGGTGAACGCCAAACTGCCTTCACCAATACCGACCTGATACGTCAGCGAGCGCTCTGCCTCGGTGGCATCTATTTGATCTGATTCTTCATCGGGGGTAAAGAAGAACGAGCGCGTGTCGTAGCTCCTGTTTCCAGGCGACATAAACATAATAGCAACCGATCCACCCTTCGTGGTATCGACCATGTTTACCGCATCTTCGCTCTCAAACTTGTGGTACTCTTTCAACTCGAAAGAGACGAGCGTTCCACCTTTATTGGAAAAGACGGCCGTGTATAGGTCCGTTTCTACCCGAATGTGTTCGGTCTGTACGTTTTGGCTCTTAACGAAGGTAGAGTCGTCCTGCGCAAGGGCGGTAACGGCTCCCACAGGCGGAGGCGCCTGTTGCACCATGTCTACTTGAGGCCTGACGTTAGTGGAATCGGAAATCGACTGCGCGGGCTGAACGGGAGCTGGTTCGGGCGCAAGCCACGTTAACCAAACAACCATAATAAGAGCGATCAGCACGGTGGCTGTTAGGACGTTCCTATCCAAGGTGAACCTCGTAAAGAAATGGAAAACTGGTGGGTGGAAAAGCGTTACGGAATCCCGATGTCACAGTTCCGTTTGTCGGAATTGAAAACGAGGCGTCGACCAAAAGAATGGGGTAGCTACTCATGTAGTTTGGGCTCTTTCGTTCACGGCCCGCTGAATGATTTCTAGACAGCGTACGAGGCTTGAAGAGAGTTCCGACAATTCATTCGGATTGCCTCTAAACAAAACCATGGCTGTGAAAACATTTCCAGGTAACAACGCCTGACCCTTTAGAAGCTGCTGATTCAATCGAACGGCTTCCCAGATGATTCGCTTAATCCGATTTCTTCGAACGGCATTTCCAGCAGATCGACCTACCGCTATGCCCAATTGATACGTCGCGATCTCCGCGACTTCACGATCATGGACCAAACGATAAATGATGCGAATAGGGCCTGCCGCAACGGAGCGAACGGTTGGATCGTTCCGGTTAAATAGCGGCTCTATCAATCGTTTTCGTTTCAGATGATGGGATCTGGAAAACGACCATCGTTCCTGCCCCGAACGACTACTTTCCGGGGAAGTGGACACAGCTCAGATTACTTACCTGGCTTTGAATCACTAACCGTTAGGTTTGCTCTTCCTTTAGCGCGGCGTCTCGCTAATACGCGACGACCGTTTTTTGTCGCCATACGTGAGCGAAATCCGTGTTTGTTTGCGCGCTTGCGGCGACTTGGTTGATACGTGCGTTTCATTTTTATTCTTTCTGACTATCCCGGCCAGGATTCAAACTATATGTGAGTCTTACGACCCGTTGCTCCTAAAACGACGCGGGGGCATCGCTTCAAAATGACATAGACGGCAAAGATACGCAATATGCAAGAGATATCAAGCTCTTGAATTGACTTTCATAAAAAGCTGGCGTAATTTTGTGGGCTCTGCTAAAAGCAGGGGGTCTCATATGCTACTGTACGAAATAGGTTTTGTGGTTTTCCAAAAAAAGTTGGAAACCCTATTCAAATATCGGTATTAAAGGAGGCCGGTCGGGAATTTTGAAGCCCGACACAAAGAAGGGCGATTAGCTCAGTTGGTTAGAGCACCTGCCTTACAAGCAGGGGGTCACTGGTTCGAGTCCAGTATTGCCCACCACTTCTGAAAGAAGACACCACCCCATGTAAGTCGTTGGCTTGCATGGGGTTTTTGTTTTTAACACCCTGAATCCGTCTCGTTAAAGTCAGCCACGTTATTTTAGGGTCATCTTCTTCGAAATGAATGATCAATCATCCAAACGGCAGTCAATGACAAGCATAGAAAAGTGTGACGTGGTTATTGTGGGCGCTGGGGCAGCTGGACTGATGGCGGCGATTTGGGCTGGAAAAACACACCCCGAGCGATCCATTGTCGTTGTGGATGGCGCAAAAAAGATCGGGGCTAAAATTCTAGTCGCAGGAGGCGGGCGGTGCAATGTGACCCATCATCACGTGGATCCAAAAAGGTACGCTGGCTCCTCTAAATCGGCGATTTCGAAGGTTTTAAGACGATTTGATGTTCCAGAAACCACCCAGTTCTTCCGTCAACAAGGTGTGGTTTTGAAACGTGAGGAAACAGGCAAACTATTTCCCACTACCGACAGTGCCAAGGATGTGTTGGATGCCTTGCTCAAAGCCGCCAAAGAGGCCAATGTCCACATTTACAACCCAAGGCGAGTTGAAACCATTGACCGAACGTCAACTGGTTTTTTAGTAGGCGGACCGTGGGGGCACGTTCAGTGCGAGCAACTTGTTCTTGCGACGGGTGGGAAAAGCCTCCCAAAGTCCGGTTCTGACGGAAAGGGATTTGAATTTGCCCAATCGTTCGGACACGAGGTGACCCGGACTTTTCCGGCACTGGTCCCGCTCACTTTACCCAAGGATGATCTGATTCGCCAACTAAGCGGAATAACGCTCCCAACCACGTTGCGCCTTCATTCCAGCACCGGAAAACACATAATTGAGTTTACGAATTCAACCCTATGCGCGCATTTTGGTCTCTCTGGCCCTTCCGTTTTAGATATTAGTCGATACTACTTGGATTTGAAGTCTACCGATCCCGGAGCTTATCTATCCATTAACTGGCTCCCCGATACCGTAAAAGAAGACCTTGACATCGACCTCCAGAAGTTGGGGCACCGATCGGTAAGGCGGTACCTGCAGAACTGCAATCTAGCCGAGCGATTGGTGAAAATGCTCTTCACGTTTTGCGAATTAGAGTTTGATATTCTCGGAGATCAGCTTCAACGACCCCAGCGGCGCCGTCTCGTTCAAGCTACGACCGAAATGCGTCTTGATATATCAGGAAATCGCGGCTACACGTTTGCAGAAGTGACAGCAGGTGGTGTGCCGTTAAGTGAACTGTTTCTTGAGAAAATGGAGTCTCGATGCTGCCCAGGACTGTTCCTGTGCGGCGAAATATGCGACGTAGATGGGCCCATTGGCGGGTTCAATTTTCAGTGGGCGTGGGCCAGTGGCTACGTCGTTGGTACTTCACTGCAATAAGGCAAGCGTTTTTCAATCACTTTGGGTGGACCGCGATCTGTCCATTAGTTTTTACCGATAGTGAAACAATTGACATAGAGCCCGTAAAGGCTGATTTCCGCCTCACCCGAGCGGAGAACCAGGTAACCTCAGCTAAACGGCTTTATGAATCACCTTACTCGAAGCGAAGAATACATCCTTCTTGCTGTCTGGAAATTGCAAGAGGAAGCGTACACATTGCCCATTCAAGACAGGCTTCAAGAAATAACGGGCCGCGACTGGTCGTTGAGTTCGGTGTATGCCCCGCTGGAACGCCTGGTCAAGCAGCATCTCATTAAATCCGAACTAACGGATCCATTGCCTGAACGCGGTGGGCGGCCTAAACGCATTTACTCGTTGACCTCAGGCGGACGACGGGCTTTACTCGAGATTAATGCCGTGGGGCAATCCATGTGGGCCGGTGTTTCGGTTACTGAACTCGAGCGAGGCATGCCATGAACCAAAACCCAGAACCCTTTCAACACACTCCACCACCCCGTTGGGCCGCGTTTATCCTGAAGAAACTTCTTCCAGATGCCGCCGACACCCCTGCTGGAGACTACGAAGAGTATTTCAGCTCCATTGCACACAACCAGGGCCTTTTGGCCGCAAAACGCTGGTATATCGCCCAGTTAATCCGCCTCGTACCTGAAATCATAATTGCCAAACTGTATTGGAGCCTCATTATGTGGAAAAACTATTTGCTGGTCGGACGGCGGAATTTGCTTAAAAACAAAGTCTCTTCGGCTATAAATCTTTTTGGCATGTCCGTGGCGCTAGCCGCCTGTATCGCGGTATTTATGTTTGTCAAAGACTTTGCGACGGTCGACCGTTTTCACGAAAACGGCGCTCGCACCTACATGATTACGCACGATGTGGCGGAAAATGACGGCGTTGCTACTTGGGGCTCCTCCCCGGCTCCGCTCGGACCGACCCTAAAGGAAAGCTTTCCACAAGTGGAAGAATCGGTCCGTATCATGCGTCGCCGAGCCATGTTTGAGTACGGCAATAAAGCGATTTCAGAAACCATTTTTTTTGCAGACAATGGCTTTTTTAACGTCTTCACGTTCCCCTTAGTCCTCGGAATGCCCGATGCACTTCAAAACGAATCGGCCGTGATCATCAGTGAACGTACGGCCGAAAAGTACTTTGGCAACAAGGACCCATTAGGTGAAACCATCACCCTGTCTTTCGATGGAATCGTTCGACAAGCGTTTGAAGTAGCCGGAATCGCTAAGGCCATGCCGTCCAATTCAGGCTTTCGATTCGATATCATCCTATCCATGAACAACCCGAATGCTCTTTCATCCGAATCAAGGGACGATTGGGGGAGGATGGTGGACGGCACCTTTATTTTATTGAAACCAGGAAGCGATCTTGCTGCCATTCAGGCTGAAATGGCCCCGTATATCGCCCAGCAGAATGCCGCTAACGAAGAATGGCAAGTCACTTCATTTGGTTTTGAGAACGTTCGAAACAAAGGAATGATGGCGTTTATGGTCCGAAATCGGGTGAATCATGCCACAGAATGGCCATTTATGGTTGTTTTTATCTTGATTCCTCTATTTATGCTGGCTCTTTCCTGTATTAATTACGTCAACATTACGTTGGCGAGTTCGATGCGACGACTCAAGGAAATTGGCATCCGAAAAGTGGTTGGCGGCAGCCGAAAACAGCTCGCTTTTCAATTCCTGGCGGAAAACTTGATCCTGTGTGTCCTGTCGTTGATACTCGGCCTTATGCTCGCGATTGCCGTCCTTGTGCCGGTGTTCAACAATCTATTCGTGGAACAGATCAACCTCGCGGGAGCCTTTGATTTCTCGTTGTGGTTGTTCTTAGCGGTGCTACTTGCCGTGGTCGCCTTCGTATCGGGCGCCTACCCAGCCTTTTATATTTCCGCGTTTGAGCCATCCGCGATACTCAGAGGCTCAGACAAGGTTAAACGGTCCGCTTGGCTGACCAAGACGTTGATGACCCTTCAATTCGGAATCGCATTCGTTACGGTCGTGGTGTCCGTGTATTTGGGGATGAACAACCAACACCTTCTCAATGTGGATTGGGGCTACAAACCCGATAACACATTAGTGGTTGATCTTCCGGCAAAAGACCAATTCAAACTCCTCGAAGGAAAGCTAAGCCAATACCCTCAAATCGAAGTCTTAGCTGGTGCTGAACATCACATTGGTCGGGGTGGATCTTCAGCAAGGGTTAGCATCGATGGCGTCGACAAAACGGTTCGGCTTCTTACTGTTGGAGAGCGTTATTTCGAGTCGATGAACATTCCTGTATTGAATGGGCGCGAATTCATCAACGAATACGCAGGCATCGATAGCAACTCCGTTCTCATTAATAAAATTTTCGCTCGCGATGAAGGGTGGGAAAACCCAATTGATAAAACCTTCCGCGTAGACGGAAGAAATGTCACGGTCATTGGCTTGATCGACAACGTTCTCAATAATCCCAACGGCGCTGATTTCCCTATTCTATACACCAAAGCGAATACGTCAGATTATGCCTTCGCGACCTTGAAAGTCCAGGATGGTTTTGACGTTAGTTTGGTTGAAACGAGTTGGAAAGCTTTATTTCCCGACCAGGATATCTCGTACTACTTCCAGAACGAAGTATTTGATGTGAGTTATGAGTCCCTAGGCAAACTGAACAACATGTTTATGGCCATTGCCATCCTTTCTTTGATGATCGCATGCATGGGGCTGTACGGTTTAGCCTCCCAAAATGCGGTTACGCGAATGAAAGAAATGGCCGTAAGAAAGTCGTTAGGGGCGAGCGCTTCTCACCTAACTTATGAACTGAATCGGAAATTTATCTTTTTGTTGGCATTGGCAGCGATTATTGCCTCCGTACTTTGTGTGCTAACCATAAACGGG
>JAURGV010000066.1 GCA_030833605.1 Rhodothermales bacterium | reverse complement strand
GTGCTTCCTTCCGATTCCGTAAAAGCGGGTAAAATGAAGTCTCCGTTGGCATTACGGGTAATTTTTGCAACCACGGACGACGCCTTGATAGACGCAATACGCAACTGGATCGCATCCAGTAAAGAATAGGAGATCCGAAGGGAATCGATGGAAACAGCTGTGGAATCCGAATCCGACGCAACAGCGAATTCTGTTATTAAGAGGTTTCCAAAAACCGATCCTTCAACCTGACCCACGCTAAAGCTCGACCCGTCGGTTACCAGTCCCGACAAAATGCTATTGGCCACACGGGTTAGCACATAGGACGAGTGACCCACCCCCCACAGAATGATGAGGATTAGAAGGGGAGTGACCCACCAAGCACGAGAAATATGTTTTTTTGGAAGCTCCAAATAGACTAAAAAGTTCGTTCGATACTGACTTGGAAGTTAAATCGCCGAATAAATCGTTCTCTCCCCGGTTCATCCGTAAATCCAGATTGAAAAAGAGACACATCTTTGGCTGAGCGTAAATCTTCTCTAGACGGATTCACTTTATAGGCAAGGTCAAATCGCATAAGCCCTACGGGCGTTTGATAGCGTAGTCCTGTTCCGGTCCCATATTTCATAGATTTGAACGACAAGCGACCCTCGTCTGAAAACTGGGGAAGGCCTTCGGCAGTCAAAACCGGCCGTCCGTTTTCGTCCAATGTTATTTCTGAGGACAAAACACCACCGTCCAAAAATACCCCCCAACTCCAGCTGTTGCTTAAACCCGGAATGGGGAAGCGTATTTCTAATCGTCCAGATGCTTTCGCTTGCCCTCCAATGGCTTCATAGTGGGCATTGGATACAGAAAAGGAACCGTCCGCGTTGGTAGCTACCGAATCGGCTAGAGCGATTTGAGGCCCCAAGGCGTTCAGCGTCCAGCCCCGTACGTCGGTAGATCCGCCTGCGTAAAACCGGATCGCGTCGAAGCGGAACTCGTTTTCTGCGATAACTTGGTCCCTACTGCCTCCTTGCGGGGTCATTTTTCCAATCATTAAGGACAACGACCCTGAGGATCGCTTGGTAATCGGAAAATAGAGGGCGACATCTAGGCGCCCCTTTAAAAACTCGACCCCTGATCCGCCAATAAGTCCACCCGTTTCCAGTTGGGGTCGCACCAAGATGCCCCTTCTAGGATTGAGGAAATTGTTCACCTTACCAATAGTGGCGCCTATTGAAAGCAGGCTCAAATCGTAAATATCGAATCGTTTTTGAAAATCAGTACCGATTAAAGGCACTGTTCTTCCAAACGTATGCTGCACCGCGAGCGTTCGAAACGGTAGCAATTCGTACAACAGGCTATTGGTGACACCGACTTTATAATATCGAGTATCCTGATTTGGGTCGTCTTGCCACGAATAAAACGGGGCGGTAGAACCCGACAGCCTGGTGGTAAAAAGAAACGGTTGCCTAAGAGAGATACTCGCCGAAACCGACTTTACGGGGCTTTGATCGTTAGACGGTGAAGCCAACCAACCGGTATTAACACCGAGTGCCCCCGTCATTTGCCGCGCGCCGCCGAACAGGTTGCGATGCCTTAAATTCGATTCAACACTCAGCCCCGTTTCCCACGAAAACCCCGTTTCCGCCGATACAAAGCGTGGCTTTGACTCCCTAACGATGTACCGCAAATCAACCGTTGAGTCGGCCAATTGCTCCGGAATTTCAGCAAGAGCAAGGCGAAATAAGCCCAGTCCGAACAATTCTTGCTGGCCCTGGATAAATTTTTTCCGTGAATAACGCTGACCAGACTTAAACGGGAGCTCGCGCAGCAATAGATGTTTGGAAACGTTTTGAATCCCGACCACCTCAATGGTGTCCACGGTGGTTAGTGGGCCCGGATCTGCCCTTAAATCAATGTCTACCAAACTGTTATCTGCTTGCGGGTGTACATCGCTGGCTACTTTTGCAAACGCGTAGCCACGATCCTGAAGCAGCGAGACCACTTGGTTTTCAATTTGAAATCGCAACAGCTCGGTGTAGCGCTCGCCCGCTTTTGCCTGAACCGTTTTGGTTAGTGACGCCCATCGATCCAACAAACCGTCGTAAATAGGCGCTTCTAGCACCAACGAAAGCGAATTTATTTTGGTCGGTTCTCCCTCAGTAATCGTGATAATTACGCGTATCGAGTTGTCTGATAGTCGATACTGAGAGGTAGGGTAGTCTACTTTTGCGTTCGGGAATCCGTTACGCTCATAAAAACGCCTCAATCGAATGACGTCCCGCTGTAGTTCTACCGGGTCAAAGGGGAACGTCTTTTTAGATATCAGAGGCAAAAAGGCCAGGTGGTTTTTAATTCCGTCGAAATAACCAGGGCCTTTGGTGGCCATTTCCTGAAGTAATCGATCCGTTTCAAACGTCGAAGTGTCCAAAAAACGAAAAGAAACGTCCCGCACAACCGTGTCGCCATTGCTCATGGACAGATCGTCTTGTCCAAAGGCGGCAAAAAATGGAATACATCCAAAAAGGAAAATGAAAATGAGGCGCTTCATACTATGCAAATGCCTCACGCAACAGGTAGATCCTTATTCCTCGTCGAGTTCGCGAGCAATTACTGAGTACGTATTGGCTTCAACGTCAACTAGGTTGCTTTCTGATTCATCCGCTAATTGCAATTTGCGGTGTTTTCGCTCGTGCAAAAGTGTAATTATGGCTCCCATCGTTAGGATTAGGCCCGAAAAATAGGCCCAAAACACAATCACAATAACCATTACAAAACTGTCTCCGAGCGCGGCCAGACCGGTTTGTTCAAAGCTACCAAAACTTGTCGCGTAGGAGGTGAATCCAATTTTAGCGGCCTCCCACAAAACGGCTGTAAACAGGGCCCCAGAAAGCGCGCTGCGCCACGGGGGACGAGGAAGCGGCGTAAAATAGATGAGTTGGAAGAACATGGCTGTGCTCAACAATAGCGGTAAGACCACTCCAAAATATTCCAGCGCTTGTCGCAGGCCTTCCTGCACCACTACAGGATCCAATCCTACTAGAGACAAGCTGTCCGCCGAGGGTGTGTTCACCGTTCTTTGAGCCAGCGTAATGGCGGTGGAAGCGACGAAGAACAAGCCTACTTGAATCGCCATGCGGAAATCGAAAGCGTATCCACCAAGAATGGAGCGGTGTTCGTGCCATTCTTCCGCAAAAACATTCGCCAACACAGTCCGGAGCGTAGTAAATAGGGTGACCGAGGTTAAAATCAGACCAACGATACCGATCCACGTAAGCGTTCCGCTTACCGTCTGAAGTTGACTTAGAAAAGAAATGATTTGGTCGGATTGATACGAGGGTAAAAAATCTCGAATCAGGGCCTCAACCGATCTAAAAGGACGTTCACGTTTGAGAATACTTCCAGCCAATCCGGTTCCAAGAACAACCAACGGAACGATTGTAATGAGGACCTTGAACGCAATCGCCTGCGCCCAAAGAAACACATTATTGTTGTATAACTCCTTAACGAGTCCCTTGATGTAATATTTAGGGACACCGATCAAGCCGCTAAGATTGATGCGAATTCTCATTATGCAAACTTAGGCTTCAAGCAGATCGGATAAAAGCGCATTTGCAAGTTGGGTCTTGGATTTAGTATGATTTATTAAGAGCAAGTCCTAGTTTTTAGGTAGAGACTCAAAAATAAACCGACGTAAACACTTATGATAATGAGCATCATCGCCGTTTTAGCCGGATACGTAACCTGGACGGTCGTGTTTCTAGGGGGAAGTGCGGCAATTCGAAGTGTCATGGCATCCACGCACGACGAGGCGGGATATAGCTCGGATACGTCTACGCTGGTAGTCTACCTGGTGCTGAGCATCATCGCGTCGGCATTGGCCGGATACGTTGGCGCAAAAATATCGAAAGTAAAAGTAAAGCGCGATACACTGATCCTTGCCGGAGCGCTTTTAGCCACGGGAATTCCCGTCCAACTAGCATCGTGGAACCTGTTACCCATTTGGTACAACATGGCTTTCCTTTTGCTACTCGTTCCGGTCACCTGGTGGGGGTCAACGTTTACCGTGACTCGCTCTTAATCAGCGCCTAGGCCGTAGCCTTTTTGGGTTCGAACACGGGTTCTGCTTTGTGCTCGACGGTCTCTCTCGTGATCACACAGCGTCCTATGCTCGATTTTTCATGGACATTGAACATGATTTCAAGCATGGTGTCCTCTAGAACGGCTCTCAAGCCGCGAGCTCCAGTTCCCAATGCTTTGGCTTTTTTGACAATCGCGGTTACTGCATCGTCCTGGAACATCAGGTCCATGCCATCCATGGAGAATAACTTCTGATATTGCTTCAACAGTGCGTTTTTAGGCTCCAAAAGGATATTGCGCATCGCTTCTTCAGAAAGGTTATCCAATGCTGAAATAACGGGTAAGCGACCAATCAGCTCAGGAATAAGCCCAAAACGAACCAAGTCGTCGGGTTCGACATGCTGAAATATCGAAGGGTCGAATTTGTCGATTTTGTGTTTGAAGTCGGCTGTAAATCCAATAGAGTTGGAAGAAATACGGCTGGCAATGACTTCGTTTAGGCCATCAAAAGCTCCACCACAAATAAACAGAATGTTGGAGGTATTGATGTTAATTAAGCTTTGCTCAGGATGCTTACGCCCACCTTTCGGGGGAACGCCCGCCACAGTGCCTTCAAGTATTTTCAAGAGAGCCTGCTGCACCCCTTCGCCTGATACGTCGCGAGTTATCGATGCATTGTCCGATTTACGAGCGACTTTGTCTACTTCGTCAATGTAGATAATGCCACGTTCTGCACGCTCTACATTAAAATCTGCGGCGTGAAGCAGGTTAGCCAAAATGCTTTCGACATCTTCACCGACATATCCAGCTTCCGTCAGTGCTGTTGCATCGGATATACAAAATTGTACATCCAATACGCGAGCCAATGTTTTTGCCAACAGGGTTTTTCCTGTACCGGTGGGGCCAATCAGTAGAATATTTGACTTTTCAAGTTCAACGTCCTGGTAGTCTGTATAATACTCAGACGAATCAATCCGCTTGTAATGATTGTAGACTGCCACCGAGAGGGCTTTTTTCGCCTGATCCTGCCCGACAACATATTCGTCGAGAGCAGATTTCATTTCAAGTGGGGACAGCCTTCTTTTAGCACTGCTCGAACGAGTGCCAGCTGCAGCAGATGGTTTGCGAGAGGTGGATAGCGTAACATCGCTACTCACAATTCCCGATGCGTCACTGATACACCGATCACAGATGTAAACTTCCGGTCCAGCAACCATAGAGGTTACTTCATGTGCGGTTCGTCCACAAAAGGAACACCGTATTACATCGTCGTCGTGGTTGTGGTTACTCATTTCGAAGTAGTTTCTGCAAAAATGTTAACAAAACCCTCAAAGAAGGCCTAAAAATGACGCACGATTAACCAGCGTGCCATGGCTTATATATCGCACCAAACCGGCAATCCCTTAAATGATTATTTTGGATTTGCTTCAGAATGTAGTGCTCAACCACTCAATAGTTTAGAATTGATCGGCATGAAAATTCCTTCTTCGTTCCCCAAAGCCTTTTTAGAGCGCTATGAGGTTGTATTTGGCCCCGACGTTTTCAAGGATGTCATAAATGGGTTCGATGCTAAACGGCATACATGGTTCCGCATCAACACCTTAAAAGGGTCTGTGCAAGATGCGTTTAACTTGTTGGACGAGGAAAAAGTACCCTACCACCGGTCCGAACTCTTCTCGGATGCGGGATGGGTTGAGTTTTCAGATAGGGATTTGTTGCTGGCTTCTACGGCTGTACGGACTCAGTTGGTCTACATTCAAGGGTTCGCAAGCCAACTCCCGGTTCGGTTCTTAGATATTACTCCGGGGCTAAAAGTGTTGGACTTGGCTGCCGCTCCAGGTAGCAAAACGATTCAAATCGCGGGTTTATCCCATCCTGAGGATGAAATTGCAGCGGTAGAAGTAGTCCGGAAGCGCAAATTCAAGCTGCAGGACAATCTTTCGATGCATGGCGCAGGTCACATTCGCGTGTTTCTTCAAGATGGGACCAATGTCTGGAAGTATCGGCCTGAGCATTTTGACCGGGTCTTGTTGGATGCGCCGTGTTCTAGTGAGGGCCGTTTTCAGCTTAGCGACGAACATTCCTTCGGTTTTTGGAATGCCTCCAAGGTAAAAGAAATGGTTCGGAAACAGCGTAGACTTCTTTTTTCGGCTGTCCATGCCCTGAAGCCTGGAGGAACTCTCGTGTATTCTACTTGCGCGTTGTCTCCGGAAGAAAATGAAGGGGCGGTAGACTATGTGCTGAATTCCTTTGGGGACTGTTTGGAGGTGCAGCCCATAGCGTTAGACCTCGCAGAACGCATGCAGCCTATCGGAATGTGGCGGAAAAAAGAATACCATTCAGCGGTTCAACATGCGTGTCGTTTGATGCCGTCAGAGCACATGGAAGGCTTTTTTGTGTGCAAGTTCAAGAAGATAGCCACATCCAATCCGCCGTTGAAGTTTAGCCGCTAGCCTAAGCCCTTATAAAGCGGAGTACTTGGCGTGAATGAATCGCTCTCTATACAAAAAGTGGGCGGTCTGACACACATTCGTGGTGTACAGGTAATTTAATCCGCCCCCAATAAACGCCCCCGTTACGGGTACGATTTGGGCTAACTTTTTCTCGGTTAAGGAAATGCCCAGTCGACGGGCCACCGCTTCAAAGGCATTGCCAATTCCCACTTGCTCCAGCACTTGGGAGCCGGTTTTTCGAGCTACTTTAGAAGCCGTCCGCACTACGGGGGCAATAGTTACCTTTTTCCTGTTGGTGGTAGGTTGAGCTACCGTATCGAGCAGCTCCATCGCAAAAAGCCTTTCTTCCGAACGGGTGGTGTCAAAACCGCAATACGCTGCGTATTCACCTGCAGCCCTGAGGTTTATCGAAACCAATGCCACTAGGTCGGGGACGATTCCCGCGGCGCCGGCAAGGCCGGTCGCCGCGCCTTCTACCGTTGCCAGTCCAACATATTTTTTATCTAGCCCGGCCAACACGAGGTCCACCTGCTCGAGATCTAACGATCGAACTTCAGCCAGATCGTTAAAAGAATGCCCGTGACTCCGAAAATCCTTGATTACCGCATCCGTCCAAACGGAATCTTGCGTGATTTCATTGGTCAGTTCCAGAAGTCCCGTTACCACGTTTTCCATGGTCCATTCGACTCCAGGTACCTTGTGAACCAGTTCCGTCACCCCATTCCAGGTCTCTGAAGCCTTGGCTTGGACCGACGAAAACCAGGTCTGCGGTGGATTTCTCCAAGCCTGAATTTCTTCAAGGGCCCGACGTTCGTATTCGGATAACAAATGATGATATGGGGGCGTAGAGGTCATAATGATGACGTATACGGAGATTCTCTAAAAGGTTAGAGGGCACTGCAGCATTTAGTTGCTAATAGGCCAATACACGCCAAATCGCGTCCGCTGTTCTGCTAAAGGGTAGTCAGGAATAATCGTGTTGCCATATAACAACGTAGTCCCGGACAAAAAATTCTCTCTAGAAAAGAAGATTATCGCGTCTCTAATTCCAGCTTCTGCGACAAAATCCACGAGCCAATTCGCGTCGACTCGTTCTGTTGGGTCATTCGGAAGCGCCAAAATGCCAGTTGGGGTGTGCAATCTTAGGCCACCCATTTCGGACCAAGCTCTTGCACGCAAATAAACATTTAAATCTAAGTCCCCATCGAATAAAATCGATTTCCAACCTAAAGAAACGGATGCCCAACTCGATGGCATGGATTCCTTCCACGCCGTGGCTAAGTCAGAGGGTTGATCGGTAGAAGTAGACCTCAACACAGGATTTAGTTTGGCCCAAATTCCTTTGGACGTACGATCTCGAAATCCGATCTCCATACTCATCACTGTCGCAGAAGCCGTTCCGGGAAGCGACAACACCGTAGCCACCTTTTGGTCTGGCCCCAGTTGTGACACTAGCAAATCTGTATTTCTCTCGATTAGACCCGTCCAGAAAAAGGAAAATAGGTTGGGCAACCAGCTTATGGTCGTTGAAACGAACTGCTCGATAGGTTTGTTGGGCTCCTGCAAAGAAGAGGTCACGACCGATCCAAATCCGTCACGCTCGTGCCACGTCAAGCGCCGTCCAGCACGATGAGCGGCGACTTGGGCTCTAAATGCTCCTTTTTCTAAAGCCGCGCTCGCATCAAAAACTCCCCACGAGCGACCATCGCCGAATCCCGGCCCTGCAGACACAGCGTACATCGCAGATCCGGCGGTGCCGTTCACCCGAAGTTCGGCGGATCCCCAGGATCGAGCGGAAGGCAGTTCATCGCCGTAAATGGTACCCGAGACAACCGATTCCCGATGCGAGGCCAGTTGAAGTTCAACCTGGAAGCGCTGCAAAAAGGCAACTTGTTCGAACAGCCGGGAGAACGTGGCCTCGGTGCCAATAGACGACAGCACTCCTTTTTCTCGAATCGAATCATCCCCGAAGTCCAAGGTTTGTTTCGTCCAAATCCCTGCAATGGTGGCGTCATATCCACGCACAGTGGTCGCTCCGGAAAGGGTAAAATCGTTTCTGAGGCTCCTGCGTCTTGCGTTTTCGTCCTGAACGGTAGCACCGAGACGTTGGTAGATGGAAGAGGGGCTTGCGCCATTTATGGGCAGGACACCCCCGTGAGCCCCAACCCGTTTTCGACTTGCGACATCGAACAGCTGTACCGACCAGTTTTTCAGATTAAGCGCGATCCGGGCCGACACCTCCCGTCCACGACGCAGGGCTGATCCATCGTATTCACCCGTACCACTCGCTCCCGCATAGCCGAAGGCCGTTTGCAATTTGGCAGTAGTAGATCCCAGTTTTACCGTTCGATTTTGGACGTGTAAGGTCCTTACCGCTTGTCCGCCGCTCCCCGACGATTCATAGCGTACTAACGTAAAGGGTGTACCGCTGGCGAGCGAATCAAACGAACCCTCAATCGACAAATTTGGCGATAGACTAAGCGTTTCCAGCCACGTCACAGGAACGATATCTAGCCTTGGAATGCCAGTAAACCCATCATTAAAACGCAAATTTCCAACTCGAACGGGTACGCGATTAGGGTCCGTGCCCATAGGTGCAATGCCGTCCGTCCAACCCGCATATCCAAACGTGTGGCCAAAAACACCCGGTTTCCACGCAAATTCGTGGCTTGTAGATAAGGAGGGTTGTTGGAGTGGCGAAACGTGAACCGAATCGACCGTCTGTCCAGATGCGGTTAAACCATGAAAAATGAAGCACAATCCCAGTGATGCAGTAACATAGTAGCGTTTCATACCTGGAAAAGGACGTCCAATGTTCATGTGAGAATGCCTACCCTGGGAAAAGTCCGTATAAACGCGCTTCAATTTGGGAAACGATGGCCGACTGATCTTGCGGTTCATTAACGAAATCGAGCTCGTTAACGTCAATAATGATCTTGGGTCCGAGGTCATATCGACTGACCCAATCTTCGTAGTGTTTATTGAGTCGTTCTAAATACTCAATACGAATGGTGCTTTCAAATTCACGCCCACGGGATTGAATATGACTGACCAATGTGGGAACGGAAGCCCTCAAATACACCAGCAAATCGGGTGGTTTGAGGTAAGAGGTCATGGTGGCAAACAGAGCGTTGTAATTTTCGAAGTCCCGGGCCGACATCAACCCCATTTCGTGTAAGTTCTTGGCAAAAATCTCGGCGTCCTCGTAAATGGATCGATCCTGAACCACACTGTGAGGAGCCTCCTCGATGGCGCGCTGTTGCTCAAATCGAGAAGAAAGGAAAAACACTTGCAGGTTGAACGACCACCTGAACATATCTTCATAAAAATCAGATAGATAGGGGTTGTCGTCCACGCGCTCGAAATAGGCTTCCCATTTAAAATAATTGGAAAGAATGGTCGTCAGAGAGCTTTTGCCTGCGCCAATATTGCCTGCAATGGCGACGTACTTTTTTCCTGAGTAAGGCACGTAATGAATCGTTGTGTTATAGAATAACGGGTGGGTATGAAAATCTAGGACTTTCTAGGTGGAGTTGCTCGCTCGATTTTTGATCCAAGTAAAATTTCTAAGAGGCAGGATGGTTTACTGATTCCATTCAAACCTTTCGGAACAAGGCCCCTGGATCTCCACTCCAATCTAACGTCAAATTCGCGCTTTCTCGAAGGAAGAACTCGCAAAACAGTGTATCTTCGTTGTTTCTGCTAAAAGAAACAAACCTCAGGACCCATGGCATCCCCTGCCGAAGGAAAAAAGCTCGCGGAACGCGGTAAATACGACCCAGCAACGATTGAACAGAAGTGGTACGCCCATTGGGAAGAAAACCAACTGTTTAAGTCGGATGCCACTTCAACCAAGGAACCGCATGTGATTGTGATGCCTCCGCCGAACGTTACCGGACGGTTGCACATGGGTCATGCCTTGCAGGATACGGTTCAAGATGCGTTGACCCGATTGCGCAGAATGCAGGGTTTTGAAGCATTGTGGGTTCCAGGAATGGACCATGCGGGCATTGCTACCCAGAATGTGGTAGAAAAGACCATCAAAAAAAATGAACACAAAAACCGTCATGATTAT
>JAURGV010000065.1:8135-10597 GCA_030833605.1 Rhodothermales bacterium | reverse complement strand
CTGGTGGGTCAGGCGGTTTGCGATCGAATTGATGAGCGCCACAAAAACATTCTCCCGGCTCATGTTTGGGGAGACGGAAATCCTACCGGTGTTCAATCACGGGCCGCCGAGGAAATGAAAGACACGGCTCGCGCTGCTCGCCGACTCGGCGTTTCTGTCGTAAATGGTTTTACGGGGAGCTCCATTTGGCATCTTTTGTATGCGTTTCCCCCCGTGCCGAAGCATATGATTGATGCAGGATATACGGACCTCGCCGAGCGCTGGAATCCCATTTTGGATGTTTTTGACCAGGAAGGCGTCAAATTTGCCTTAGAAGTACACCCCGCGGAAATTGCATTCGACATTGCTTCAGCCGAGCGTACAATTGCGGCCCTTAACGGCCGAAAAGCCTTCGGGTTTAACTACGACCCAAGCCATTTTGGGTATCAAGGCGTTGACTACGTAGGCTTCATTCATAAATTTGCCGATCGCATTTTTCACGTTCATATGAAAGATGTGTGGTGGTCTGCTGAAGCCACAGAAGTGGGCGTTTTTGGAGGTCATACCGATTTTGGTGATGTGCGCAGGCATTGGGATTTCAGGTCTCTAGGACGTGGCAACATCGATTTTGAAGAAATAATCAGAGCCCTAAACCGCGCCGGTTACGACGGACCGCTTTCGGTGGAGTGGGAGGACATCGGCATGGATCGAGAGCATGGAGCCGAAGAAGCGTGTGAGTTTGTCCGATCGGTTGACTTTAGGCCGTCCAATGTTGCCTTTGATGCTGCTTTTTCCGACTCCAAATAAAAACGTTTTGAGCTATGAATGATCGTCAATGGGTTGTTACAGCCGTCTTAGCAGGGGTTGTCGCCTCCGCATTTTTGTATATCCCGGTGATAGGGCATAAGTACACGTTTATTGCCGCCGCCGTGCTTCAAGCGGCATATTTAGGTTGGCAAGACGTGGAGACTCCTAGATTTCGATTGGGTGCCATTTGCTTTTCCGTAGGCATATTTTTAGGTCTGCCTGTGGTGAGCATATTATTTGGAGGGACCGGCCCCGGAAATTTATGGGGAGTAGCCGCCTTAATGGGTATTATTCCTGGCGTCATCGCCATGTTTGCAACCCGTTTTCTAAAGCAAAAGCGAAGCGAATAATCGCGGTGGATTACTCGTCGTGTAGGTGGTCCACGGGATTGGCCAAAGCGGCTTTAAGTGATTGGGAGCCAATCGTTAACAGTGCGATGGCAGCGATGAATCCTAAACCCAATACCATCATACCCATTCCAAAATTTATGCGGTAGGCGAAGGTATCTAGCCACAAGTTGCTCAATACGTAGGCTATGGGCAGTGATACCACCGTTGCGATCCCAATCAGTACAACAAATTCTTTCGAAAGCAGACCGAGGATGGACGAAACTTCGGCTCCTAACACCTTTCGAATGCTGATTTCTTTGGTGCGTCGCTGAACGTTGAATGAAGCAATCCCCATAAGGCCAAGGCATGCTATGATCACGGCTAGGGTGGCTATAAAGCCAATCAAACGATATAAGTCTCGCATCACCATATTGGTGAAATTGTTTTTCAGTTGAGAACTAAACAACTCGTATTCGGCTTGGGCGGAAATTCTACCGTGGTTGGAGTTATTAAAGATTATCATCATGAATCTTTAAAAGACGTCGTTCAACCAACCATTTATGGTTTATTCCCGACATCGACTCAATTTTTGTCCATTAAATTGGCAGCAGCCGACGCAGGAAACATAGTCGAAAAGTCGAGAGAAATTTGGCAGTCCTATTTCCCCGGTTATCCGTTTGAATCGTTCTTTTTGGATGACGATTTTAACAAGCAATACCAGGCGGAAGAGCGCCTCATGAATGTGATTTATTTGTTTTCCTTTCTGGCAACGGTAATCGCTTGTTTGGGCTTGTTCGGATTGGCAGCGTTTACTGCGGCTCAGCGCACCAAAGAAATTGGTGTTCGTCGAGTCTTGGGTGCTTCGGTGGGTTCGATCGTGCGGTTATTATCGACCGAGTTTTTGATTCTGGTTACCATTGGATTTGTAATAGCTGTTCCAGCCACCGTTTACGGAATGGGTAAATGGTTAGCTCCATTCCCCGAAAAAGTGACGATTGCCTGGTGGATATTTGCATTGGCGGGGCTAGGTGCGGTCGTGGTAGCCATTGCGACTGTCAGTATTCAAGCCATTCGAACGGCTTCAGCTGACCCGGTAAAATCCCTGCGATACGAGTAGCAACGGGTGGGGATGAATCTCCGTGACTCTGCTTACCTGATTGGAAACGATCGGCTGAGTCACTGTGCAGCCTGAATTAACGAATGCCTGCGCGTACGAAGTCTTCGGCCAGAATGCTGTCGAGCGTCCTGACGAGGTGCGCGGCGTTCTGGGCGGAGAAGGTCATGGGTGGTTTGATCTTGAGCACATTGTGCAACGGGCCATCGGTAGATATCAGTATCCCTTTGTCG
>JAURGV010000065.1:0-8130 GCA_030833605.1 Rhodothermales bacterium | reverse complement strand
TTCGGCGGAGAAGGTCATGGGTGGTTTGATCTTGAGCACATTGTGCAACGGGCCATCGGTAGATATCAGTATCCCTTTGTCGCGCATGCGGTTGGCGACGTACGTGGCTTCTTCTGCGGCGGGCTCAAGGGTAGTGTGAGAACGCACCAGTTCAATGCCGACAAACAGGCCGACGCCACGGACGTCGCCAACGATGGGATGATGGGGGGCGAGCGCAGCGAGCCCCTCTAAGAGCGCTTTTCCTACTACCAAGGCATTGGATTGAAGCCCTTTTTCTTCGATTTCATCCAGTACGGCGAGACCAACGGCGCAAGAAGCGGGGTTTCCACCGAACGTGTTGAAGTACTCCATGCCGTTATCGAAGGCCTCGGCGATGGCTTTTGTGGTAATTACAGCGCCTAGCGGATGGCCATTTCCAATCGGTTTCCCCAAAACAACTATGTCTGGGATCACCCCATCCAATTCGAATCCCCAAAAATGAGACCCGGCTCGGCCCATGCCAATTTGCACTTCATCCGCAATAAAAACGCCGCCATTACCACGAACATATGCAGCTACTGCACTCAAATAACCGGGGGGCAACACAATTTGTCCGCCAACACCCGGTACCGACTCGGCAATAAAACCGGCTACATCGTGGTGCTCGACAATAGATTTTACATCCTCGGCATACGCTAAGCCACTGTCGCGCGACATCCCTTTGTGGGCACCCCGAAAGGTATCGGGCATACGCGCTACATGCGTGGTCGCCGGCTTACCTTTCCCGCCGGGACCGTCAAACTTATACGGACTCAGGTCAACGAGGGTAGTCAGGTTACCGTGGTATGCCCCATCGAGCACAATCATATCCTGCCGCCCGGTAAACGTTCGGGCCAATCGAATGGCAAGGTCGTTGGCTTCGCTTCCCGAGTTCACGAAATAGCATACATCCAAAGAATTGGGCAATAACGCCGATAGTCGCTCGGCATACTCCAACAGGTTTTCATGCAAGTAGCGGGTGTTGGTCGTCAACGTCTGCATCTGCGCGTGCAAGGCCTTTACTACCCGAGGATTCGAGTGGCCTACATGAGGCACATTGTTTACGGCATCCAGGTACGCGCGCCCTTCGCTGTCGAATAAATGCGTACCCCATCCCCGAACGATGTGCAAGGGATTGGCATAGGAAATGCTTAACGAGCCACCTATGTGTTCACCTCGACGATGCATCAAAGCATCGATGGTCGGCCGAACGGGTGTATTGGTTTCTGGGGGCAGTCCCAGAAGGGTAGCGGGAGATGGCGAAAGACTCAGCCAAACATCGCGAACACCGGGTGCTGCTACGCCCGGATACGTGTCTACATGGCCCAGCAAATCGCCAATAAGTTGAAAATGAAGATGAGGGACCCACCCCCCATTTTCTTCAAAAGCACCCAGAGCGGCAAATGCTTCACCAGCCGCAATTTTTTGACCCGGTTGCAGAGCGAGAGCCGAAGCATGGCTCAAATGGCCGTATAACGTCCAAAAGACAGGCCCGTCCGATGGTCGATGCTCCAGCAGAACACACCCGCCATAGTCAAATTCGTCGTGGTGAGCACAACAGGCGTACACCGTGCCATCCAAGGGAGCATAAACCGGCGCCCCTGCGGGACGGAACAGGTCTACCCCGAGGTGAACGGTTCGACGTTCACCCGAAACGGTTGCGTACTGATCGCCCGTGTATGCCAGCCGAGGTTCATTCCAGCGACCAATTCCAACAGCTGATCCAACGCGATCCCAAATAAGCTGATCGGCGAGGCCTGGAATGGCGATCGCATCGGGCGTAAACTCGAGGCTTGCCACCGAAAAATCCATGACGACGTACTCGGGTTGGTTGTGAACCGACCGAATCACGGGATGAAACGATCCATTATTATCGAAAATCCACGATTCAAGTCGATTTTGGCCCGGGAATGGTGTCCAATTCAAGGCCGCACGCAGCCTGTACGTCGCTAAACGAGGATGAATGACATCCAATTTCTTTAAACAAGCCCAAGCATCCTGTTCAGAAATGGACAAATACGCGTTATCCGGTTCTACGTCTCGCGCCGCGGCTGACATACACACACTCACCGCCAATCGCGTGCATGCCAACGTAAAAAAAGCCTCGACTTCATCCTCAGAAACGCCAAAAACGGCGTGATATCCGGCCAAAACAGTACAAAGCGCGGCCACTGGGTCCGAACGATGCAGAGCCAAGTATGCTGCCGCGATGGCTACGTTTCCTATTCGGGCTGAAAACACCACATCTCCGTAGTCCAACAGGCCGGTGATAGGCCGTCCGTGGAGTCCCTGTGGACCAACGAGGATGTTATAATCATTCCCATCGTTATGGATTACGGCTTTCGGCAGCGATTCCCAAACGGGCGTAACGACCGATTGGTATTGCGCCAACATGCGTTCCACCAGGGCTCTTTCGGATCCCCCTAACAGATGAATACGCTCGCCTATCGTTTGCTCGGCATGGGCTAGATCCCAAACAAAATCCGTGGGCGCTCCCGCATGTCGAAAATCGACAAGAGCGGCGTCCACTTGGGCTAATAGAGAGCCCACTTCGCGTTCCATCGCCTCGGTAATGGGTCGCGCTAACCCAAGCGGGGTACCTTCCAGCCAAGAGATCAATCGAACCTGATGGGTCGTGCCGTGCTGAGAACGTTGTTGAGTACACTCTGCATCGCCGAGTACTTTGGGCGTTGCGAATTTCGCGCCCCTAATCCGTTGCGTATCAAGAATTTCCAGCAACTCTTTTTGGCAGGATAAAAAGGCCGGGTTTTCAAAAGCATTAAATACCTTTAAAACCACCTTGTCCCCATTATCCAAAACGAGTAGAAAGTTTTGGTCCCGATCGCTCGGTAATTCACGGGCTGCACCATGCACGCCGAACAGCGATTCGGCCATTTGAGCGGCTTCATCTGTCGAAAAGGACGGTCTGCCCGGAATCCGTGCCATGCTTAGTGCCGATCGATTTTAAAGGGGTCGATTGGGACCTCGGTTGCATCGCTCGCAATAAGTTGACTAACCAGCTTCCCGGTTACGGGGCCGAGCGTTACGCCCATCATGCCGTGGCCCGTGGCCACCAAAGCATTGCTAAGTTTTGGGATGCTCCCAATAAACGGCAGTCCATCGGGAGAAGCGGGTCTAAAACCAGCCCAAGTTTTTACAGCATCTACGCCATCACAATACACTTCGGCTTGTCTTCTGATCGGGCTAGCACGGCGCTCATCTACTGAATCGTCCAGACCGGAAAGTGCCAAGGTACCACCAAATCGAATACAGCCGGGCATTGGGGTCATGGTAACCTTGTCGTCAGTAAGAATACAAGGGATTCGGAGGCTCGGTTTTTCTACGGGTACCGTTATGCTGTATCCTTTCGCTGGCTGAACCGCGATGGATGCCCCAAGTTTTGATGCCAATGCAGGCGTCCAGGTCCCAGCAGCCAGTACCACGTGATTCGTTTTTACCTTTTTAGTTGCTGTGTTTACCGATTGTACCTGAGAAGAGCCAACGGTAAAGGATTTGACTTCCGCATCCTCAAACACGACTCCCGAAGCCACTAGGTGTGCTTCCATAGCCTTCATAAAAAGCTCAGGGTGGATGCTCGAGTCCTGCTTGAAATAGACCGATCCGGTCAATTCCGATCGCAAGTGAGGCTCGAGCTGCAAGGTGGCCTCTCGATCGAGACGTTGTATCTCCAATCCAGTGCCTTCGGCTAGGTCAGCCAACTCCAGATTGTCTTTTTCGGCATACGCAGTCCGGTGGATCATCAACAGCCCATCATGCGCTAGACCCACCTGTTCAAAGCCAGGTGTCCGGCAAATTTCGCTAAACAGGTCGCGACTGAGCAAGCTCAAATCCCGTAAAATCGGGATGCTGTAATTCACATGCTCAATGGTGCAATGCTTCTGGAACAACCAAAGCCATTTCATAAACGCGGGTTTAGCACTGGGCTTGATATACAGTGGGCTTTCGGGGTTCATCAGCCACTTTAATCCTTTGGCGATTACACCCGGAGCAGAAAGGGGCACGATATGGCTTGGAACAATCATTCCAGCATTTCCCGTCGAAGCCGCCTCGGTGTACCGTGCGCGGTCTACAATCAACACACGGGCACCTGCCTGATTGAGGTAATACGCGGTACTCATGCCCACGACACCCCCGCCCACCACCACTACATCGTATGATTCGCTCATGGTTTGCCCCGCTTAAATAACTTGGAATCCGTGTGCGTACGGATCGTCGGTGTCAACAATGATTTCGTTGTATCCCATCACACGGGCCCATCCTTGGATGCTCGGAATGATCGCGTCAAAATCACCGACTTTCGTCGTTTCTTCCACGCGTCCAATAAACTGGCTGCCGATAATGCTTTCGTGAACAAAAGTGTCACCTTTCGCGAGCTTCCCTTTTGCTGCCCATTGCGCCATTCTGCTCGAGGTACCCGTGCCACAGGGCGACCGGTCGATGGCTTTATTGCCATAAAAAACTGCATTTCTAGCGTCTGAACCGGCTACGGTAGGTGCGCCCGTCCACAACATGTGGCTCATGCCGCAAATACGTTTATCCAAGGGATGATTGAATTCGTATTGCTGATTGAGGCGCGTTCTAACGATTGGGCTCCACCGAATCAGGTCTCCAGCTGTGTAGTCCTTGATATCCGTAAAATTCTTTTGAGGATCCACAATCGCGTAAAAATTACCCCCGTACCCCACATCGACGGTAATTTCACCCAAGTCAGGGCACTCTACGGTTAGGTTTTCAGCGTACAAAAACGACGGAATGTTAATTAGACGAACACTGGTAACCCTAGAGCCGTCCATTTCATAGTAAGCGTCCACGCGCCCGGCCGGTGTGTCGAGGCGCACCAATCCGGGGGTAGCTGGTGTAACCAAGCCTTCCTGAATCATCACCGTTACGGTGCCGATGGTCCCGTGACCGCACATGGGCAAACAGCCGCTCGTTTCGATAAACAAAATGGCGACGTCGCAATCATCGCGGGTGGGTTCATACAAAATGGACCCCGACATCATATCGTGCCCACGTGGCTCAAACATCAATCCAGTTCGAATCCAATCCCACTCTTCTAAAAAATGGGCTCGGCGTTCAATCATACTCGATCCGTCCAACTGCGGACCGCCTACCTTGACAACCCGTACCGGATTTCCACACGTGTGCGCATCAATGCACGTAAATCGGTGAATGCTCATAAAACGTCCAAGTCGAGCGCCTCTCGGGCAAATATGGTTAAATATCGAATCAGGGCATCGGACGCCTTACCAGCTTCCGCCGCATCTCCTTCAGAGACTCCAATCATCATTCGAGCATGAAGTTCGGCACTTTGTTGCAGACTTCCCAAATGAGCATAAACAGACCAAAAACGGCGGCAATGGGCATGCAGAGAACTCGCCGCTCTAAAAGCGTACGGGTTACGACAAGCTTTTTCTAGAATGGAATCACATTCTTTATCGGCTTTCATAAACGCTTCAGCTGCTCCTGCCGCCGCTGCATCCAACATTTTACCCGACAAGTGTCGCAATTGGACTCGTTCTTCGGGAGTAGCCCGTCTCGAGGCTTGTTCCGCAATCAGCTTGTCCAACACCCCTCGCGTTTCCAACAGAGACAGGTATTCGCTCGCGTTTATTTCAGTAACTACAATGCCACGCCTCGGCACGGCTTCGACTAGTCGATCACCCGAAAGTCGTTGCAGCGCTTCACGTAGCGGCGTTCTTCCGATTCCCACTTTATCGCTCAGATCACCCTCCGAAAAAACATTTCCGGGAGGCAACTCAAGCGTTACAATCATCCTCTCGACCACTTCATAGGCTTGGTCAGAAAGTGATTCGGTGGACGGAAGCATGGTAGTTTGGAATTCGGGGCCGGTTCGGCGGTTGTGCCAGTACTAAACGTAGTCAGAAACGTCCGGACGATTGTCCAGCGCGGTGCGAATTACACGCAACACGTTTTCGCGTTCAGAACCCACGAGCGGTAGTCTCGGCGGACGCGTTGTTTCCGTGCCCAATCCTACAGCCACTTCAGCAAGCTTAATGTTTTGGACCAGTTTCACATTGACGTCCAAATCAAGGAGGGGCTTGAACCAGCGATAAATGTCGCGTGCTTCCGAGATGCGTCCGGATTGAATTAAGTTGTAAATGGCTACTGTTTCTTCCGGAAAGGCGCAAACCAACCCAGCAACCCAGCCTGTGGCGCCCATCAGCAAGCTTTCCATGGCAAGATTGTCGACACCCGTGAACAGATCGTAGCGATCTCCCAATCGGTTTACGATATCTGTAATGCGTCGAACATCGTCTGAGGACTCTTTAATGGCCACAAACATGTCTTCGTCGGCCAGTTCTTCCAACATATCCACCGTGCAATCCACTTTGTAGGAAACGGGATTGTTGTAAATCATGAGCGGCTTACCGGATGCTCCGGCCACTTCACGAAAATGGGTAATGGTTTCACGTCTATCAGCGGCATACAACATCGCCGGCAAAATCATAAAACCATCGGCTCCGTTTACTTGCCCTTCTTCAACCGCATGGCAAGCCTCAAGCGTCGTGTTTTGAGCTACGCCCATTAAAACAGGCACTTTCCCGTTTACGGTTTCGACCGCGATTCGGAGCACTTCCTGTTTTTCAGCATAGGACAGCGTGCTCGCCTCGCCTAGTGTTCCGGTAGTAATAATACCGTGCACTCCTGCTTTAAGCTGTGCTTCGATGCCTTTTTGGGTTCCGGCATAATCCAGCGAAAAGTCTTCTTTGAATTTGGTTGTTACGGCGGGGAATACGCCTTTCCAGGTATTGCTCATGATGTGCGAGGGCAGTCGATTTATTGGAATAAATGAGATCTTTTTAGACCTCTTTCTGTAATATATCACAAATATATCGATAAGATAGTATGGTTTGCAATCCCCCATTGATATTTCGTGCCGTCCTATCTTGCCTAGAGATAGAGTGGGTAGCCCACGTTCAAAGGAATACGGATGAAAATGAATAAACGCGACGCCCAAATTATTGCGGTTGGATTGGCTTGCTTTGTCTTTGCAGGAATCACCGGGGCCTTTTTCCGCTGGGGAATGACGGGTGGTTGGATTATGGGTCTGGACATGGCCAATATTCGACATGCCCATTCTCATCTTATGTACTTCTCTTGGGTAACGCCTGCTTTAATGGTACTGCTAATTCCTGAAGACAAATGGACACAACGGGCCGCAGCGTCAGGAATCGCATTGGGCGTAGTGGCTTACCCCTTATTTATACTATTTGGTTATGAGGCAGGGACGTTTGGACCGCTAACCATTCCGCCAGCAGTTGTGGTTTCGGGATTGGTTATGATAACGTGGTATGTCTTTACGTGGCGATGGATGGTCATCAAACAGTCCAAATCACTTCTAACCGCTGCAGTTACGTTTTTAGTGCTATCGTCGTGTGGTGCCTGGGCTATTTCTGCGACTTTATAACTTGGTTTAGTTGACCCCGTTTGGATTGAGACGTTCAAACACGTGTTTTTGTCCTATTTCACTGAGGGATGGCTTACGCTTGGAACGGTGGTATTGCTGATGAATCAAAGCAAGCAAAAGCTGTCGGAAACACCGAACTGGATACTCATATTTCTCGTTTTGGGCATCTCTTTGTCGCATTTCTTGGCCATGCCGGAGCAACTGGTGCCTGAAACGGCTAAATGGGCAACCCGACTGGGTAGTGCATTTACTGGGGTCGGACTTGCGTGGCTCACACGAAAAATGTGGCAAGGGCTTACAGGTTGGTGGAAAGTCCCGGCAAGTGCCTTGTCGCTCAAAAGTTTTTCCCTGGTGTTCCTCGCTCCAAACCCATCGTTTTGGTGGGCAGCCCAACACAACGATCGAATTCTTTTTCTACACCTGATCTTATTGGGACTGGTTTCCACCACCATTTTATTAAAAGCACTTCCAAAAGAAGAGCAGGGGCGCTGGTTCTACATTTCGGTTGTGGTGTTGCTGATTGGTTTACTACCGGTGACCTCGGTTTGGATTTTACCTTCAATAGGGATGTTTTGGCTGACTTGGATTGGACCTTTGTCATTATTACCGGCTGTGGTTGCTGTCCCTCTTGTGACAAAATTGTGGAAGAAGAAGCCCCC
>JAURGV010000064.1 GCA_030833605.1 Rhodothermales bacterium | reverse complement strand
GAATATCGGTGTCCAATCTTCGGCGATTTGCTGATCACGAAGAAAACCGGCAGTTAAAACTTGGGTTTTCAAACAAACCAGAAAGCGAAAGTGTTGACTCCCATCCCCATTAAGGGCCGTGCGTGGGTCATGCAGCACTTTTGCGAACCGAAGTAGCGCGCTTTGTCCCTGATTGGGCTCTTTTCGTGGCTCCGAATCCAATCCCGTTCGCATTGGCGGCCAGTACCGCTTTTCTGTTGGGCGCTTTTCTTGTTTGCGGCGCATGGGGGCGGGCAAGAGGGTTTCCCGCTTTTTCCACGGCTTTGCAAAGGAAATTCAAGGTCGCTCTATGCACGTCTAGATCGTCCGAATCGAGCATCATGGCTTGCACGTATTGGTTGTGAGCCAAGTCCTTCGCTTTGATCAGTCCCCGCGCATCCAAGCTAGCCATAGGGATGCGCAAAGCCCCATCCACTGAGACCAGTTCAGGAAAATTATTGGAAATACTTAAGTGAAAGGTTGTGCTGCCCAACGCCATTCCAGCGTGTGTTTGTTGCGAGCTTTGTTTCATGTTATCTGACACCGAAAAGATGATTGATTTGCTTCGGTTTCAAGATAACAAGGAGGCTATGACACCGTTTTGTCATAGGCAAAAAAGCTTTTTCATGCCTCACCGAACACGAAACCAAAATCAAACCAAAGAGGCGGGAGGATCCCTTTTTGCAACCCTTTATTTTTCTTTTGTGCGCGTCGATTTAACCGAGATGCCGCGTTTCGAATATTCATCTAGTAGGTTTTCATAGCAACCAGCAGACTGCCCAATATATTCAGGGGGAGAAATGCCCTTGCGATCGAATAGGCCAGACAAAACCTGTCCGGCTACGATAGTGCAGGTATACCCGGTGGTTCGCGCCATCGAATGGACGCCTGATTCGACGTCAAAATAATCCAACAGGTCAAAGCTGTATCGGATGGCTTCACCGTTTTCCTTGCCCGTCAAAGCGACGTGCATAACGGTGAGATCCTGTTCACCGGGTTGAAGCTTCCACTGGTCAAAAAGTAGTTTCGAAGTCAGGTCAATCGGCGCAATCTCTTGTGTCCCAACGCGTATTGGCTTGGAATCAAAAAAGCCGGCTTCCCGGAATGCTCGCATGAGTTCAACATGGCCCGGATATCGAAGGGTTTTTTCCTTTTTAAAAGGGGCATCGAGCGTGTGTATGAGCGATCGTAAACCGTCCGTATTAAAAGCTTCCAGCGTTCCAACCCCTGGAAAGTCCATTTTTTCTAGGTCCGTAAGGGCTGGACGCGTTACCAATTGATTGTACTCAACGAATCGTGCGGGACGGGTATATTCTTCAATTACGTCAATTGGAGAAAAAACGGCCTTGTATTCAAACGGCCATGTGCGCGTACGGGGCAGACCACCAACATAGCAAACGTACGAATCTACGCTATCCATTTTTCTCTGAACCCATCCAGCCTGGATGTTGCACAAACCGGGCGCCACGCCACAGTCTACCACGGCTGTTACGCCCTTTTTGAGCGCTAATTCGTTCAGTTCAAACGCGTCTTCTGGGAAGAAGGAAATGTCAACTATGTTTTTACCCAGTTCAATAACCTGTTTTAAGGTGTTGAAGCCCATAAATCCGGGTACTGCGCAAACAACCAGGTCGGCATCGCGGCACACCTCTGCCAAAAATTCAGGGTTACTCGCATCACCTTGCTTGGTAGAAACCCCAGGGATCTGGCTTAAGTCGGATAGTCGACCTTGGCTTAAATCCGTCGATAATACCTGGAATGAGCCGTTTTTGGCAAAATCTTTTACAATCGCACTTCCTACTAAACCGGCACCTAGGACGGTTATTTGGGCTTTTTTAGACATGGATTATTCTACTTGAAAAACACAGGATGAAAAGGGATGAAACTACCGGATAGCGGCTGAAGGAGAAATCCGAAGGATGAGTCTTTCACCCGTCGATATTCGCTCTATGACGCTCGTACCCATCGTAAAACTAGAGTCTGAAGGAATCTCGTCGGACCATAAGGTATTAAGCAATGGAAAGCGTTGGAGGTCAAAAACCAATTCAGTCGCATTTTTCATCCAAACCCCTCGGTTCTCAGCATTCCCAAACGCTCTAATTCCTTCCAATTGAGCTTTGTCGTTGGCGTATAAATACACCGTGCTGATATCGCTATCCCTATCGCACTCGTAAACTTTCGGGTACAGTTCTCCGCTTTTTGCGGTGCAGGAATACCCCAAACCCTCCAGTTCACTCTTAGATTGGGTGGCACTATCAGATAAAACGAATTCAGAAACGAGCGGCGGATCCGGTTGCGTGCAACCCGCGCACAAAAGAAAAACGCCGATTACGAGTAGATTTTGGCTCATTGCTGCGAAGTAGCGTTTAGTGTTTGGAGAATAGAAAACACTATTTAGAGGCAAAATTGACCGTGTATTCCACGTTGTCTTCCACAAAATACAGGGACCACGATTTTTCAGATGGAAAATGCTGAACCTGAACGATGTTTTTCTGGTCTTCAAACGATTCTAGTAGCAGCGTATTGGTAAAATGAAGGGCTTGGATAGGTTCTGGAGATTGGTATTGAATCATATACCACCACATGGATTCTTGGCCTTCTTGCTCTTCACCGCTGCTTATCAGATCGCTTTTTAATGCGGATCCATCGCGGACCTTTTCTTTTGCGCCGCGTCCTCCGTTCGGAATGGCATAGGTCCAATCAATATCGAATGAAACCGCACTTCCGGGTTGAAGGGCGCCGTCCAAATTGACACGCATGATGGTGTCATTGATGAAATAGGAAGCATCCGTTAGTGCACCATTCGTTCCAACCAATTGCACGCGAGAAATATCGTACCCGCCGTCAAATTGCGTCGCACCTACAAACTGACGAAAAGCCGGACTAATTCGCTCTGGTAAAGCGGTCGCTGTTTTGTAAGAGCGACTGTGTTCGAGGGAAACCACGTTTTGATCGAGTTGAACCCATACAAATCGCAATGCATCCGGGGAATTATTGTGATACGTGATCCGTTCAGACCCTTTGATAACGTGATTGATCGTGTCGAGCGAGGCCCGAATCACATAATCGGCACGCTGTTGCCAATACGATTGTCCCGGTGCCCCACCAGCATTTCGAATGGAATTTGGGGCTGGCCAGTCTTCAATCGGCCTAAACATCGAGTGGTTTTTTGCCTTAATATCCCCTTCAATGTTACGCCAGTTTTGCGCATATGAATAGGTGGTGGGCAACATCATCGCTGAAACGACAGCGATAAAACATATTCGGAATGCCAAGGTTTTCATGTTTGAAATCCTGTTTTTTAAACGGTTCAAATGCATCTCCGAAAGATCAGATCAGATCAGGGTAAGTGCCCAAATTGCGATCACCAAGGACAACAACAAGGACCAATTGTGCTGTGTATGTTCAACCGACCGCTTAAAGTGATTCAACACAAGATTGGTAAGCCAAACAACCACCGCACTAGAAATTAATGTAATTACAAGTATGAGAAGTTGGCCGACTTCTAAACCAACATTGAATGAAAAAAGGGGCACAAAAAAGTTTTCTTCACCGCCCAGAATGGCCCTCAAATAATAGGAGAATCCCATTCCGTGTATAAGTCCAAAGAAAAAGGCAAGGATGTACTTAAGACGCCAGTCCCTTTCTAACGTTTTTTGCGGATCGCGCGTAAATCGCTCCACAATATTCAGGAGGGCCGTCACGGCAATGGTGATAGGAATAAGGGTTTCAATCAAGCCCTCATGTAATACGAGCCGGCCGGTGGTGGCGAGCGCGAGCGTAATGGAATGGCCGATGGTAAAAGCCGTGACTAAAACCAACATGTGCTTCCAATTCCGGAGCGAATAAACGGCCGCAAGCGCAATCACAAATAGAATATGATCGTATCCACCTAAATCGGATATGTGTTCAAATCCAAGTTTGAAATACAGTTCGAATGGCGACATAACCTGTACATTTTACCGAAGAAGAACGACCTGTTTCATTTCCATTGACGTCCCAATATCTACAAGAAGGATGTAACTACCAGGAGGAAGCTTCTGCCCTGCGTCGTTTCGGCCGTCCCAAACAATTTCGTGGGTGCCGCTATTGAGGCTGGCCTCCGGAAAATTTCGATGTTTTCTTCCAATCATGTCGATGACGCTTAATCGCACGGGGAGCGTTTTCTCAAGCGTAAAACGCAGCGTTGTAGATTCTGAGAAAGGATTTGGATAGGAAGATTCGAGGTCAAATTGGTGCGGTACTTCATAATTTTCGTTGGCCACGGTTTGAGCGCCGTAACCCGACAATCGATACAAACGACGTCCCACGCCGTAGCTGAGCGTGTCGTTGATCACTATGAAACGATTCATGGAGCCATCCAATTGGCCTTCTCCACTAGTGGTGCTGAAGGCAGGCAATTGTTGCCAGGTTGCGCCGCCATCGGCCGTAACCGACGTCACCCCTCGTCCGGAAGCCCAACCCAGGTTTTCGCTTACAAACCCAAGACCCTGGAGTCCTAAGTTCGTTTTGCTTCCCTTGACGGCGATTTCGTTCCAGGTTAGCCCGCCATCAACCGTTTTTAGAACCTTGGCATCGTGTTCGTTGGGGTTTGCTCGGTATTCGACCGAAACGTACCCTACCAATTTGGATGGAAACGATATTTTCCAGCCCCATTCTCCTTGAATACCCGATTTGCGAGTGGATTGGAAAACTTTTTGCCACGAATTACCGCCGTCGGTTGTTCGCAAGACAATGGCATTTCCATCCAGGCTTGACCCCGATCCACCCACGGCAAAGCCCGTCATTTCATCTTGGAA
Source organism: Rhodothermales bacterium (assembly GCA_030833605.1). Taxonomy (GTDB): domain Bacteria; phylum Bacteroidota; class Rhodothermia; order Rhodothermales; family UBA10348; genus UBA10348. The sequence continues at coordinate 5,921 of JAURGV010000064.1, read as the reverse complement.
ATAAACGTCTATCAGCGCCCCCGCGACGTCGCTTAGGTCTTTCCCCGTCCAATGAATCCCTCCATCGGTGGTTTTAATCATGGTAGGAGAACCATTAAACGCGCCCACTCCCCAAGTGGATTTCTTATACGAGTACATCCCACACACCCCAGCCGGTACAATCCCTTCGATTCGATGGGTGATATCGACCCAGTGTTCTCCACTATCTCTGGTTTCCCACAGCACACTGCCGGGAGAGAACACCGTTCCTGCCCATCCAACGAGCTGACCGCGGCTGCTTAATTCCTTTTGAAACGCGATGGAGCGAAATGCGCTGCCAACTTTATTGACCTGTTGTGCCCAGCTCACTCCTGCGTCGGCGGTGTGCCAGATCTCGCCGACCGTACTAACTACCCAGCCCTCGTTTAGCGTAGGGAATTTAATATCGTCGTAGCGACCGCCTCTCGAATCAGGAAGTGCATTTTGATAGGTCCAACTTGGGACTTCAACTTGCGCTTGCGCGGCTGGCAGACCCAAACACGTAGCAAAAAAAACGGCTAAAATGCGTTTCATGACGGGTAAATCAAATCGATCCATGTGAAGCTCAAACTACGCGAAATGGAGAGAGGGAATAGGGTAAAAACGTAGTCTCATTGAGCCTGACCTATCGCGTTTAGCAACAGTTCTACGTTTCTTTTGCCCTCCTTGGGCCCTACTTCCGGTTTCGAACCCGCCTGAATGCATTCGACAAAATTGTTTAATTCGCCTAAAAAGGGATTTTGAGGCTGGAAATCAAAGCGCTTTCCATTGTGAAAAATGTCGCCCATCCCATGTCGTCCCATCGTTCCTTCCATCCGGATTTCGCCTAAATCACCGTAGATTTCAATGCGTGATTCCGATTGATACTGGACGGAAACACAGATTTCAGCCGTTGCGCCCGATTCAAAACGGAGTGCTACAATCGCGGATTCGTCGTGCGGGCTATTGAATTTGGATTGGCTTATTAAACAGGTTGAATGGCTCACTTCGCCTTCTGTTGGAGTCATTATCCATCGTGCAAGATCCAAACAATGGGTTCCATTCGCCGCCAAGCTCCACCATCGTCCGGTTTCCGGCGAAGATCGCCAATTGCTCCCATCTTTTGCAGCAAACGTCCAATGAACGCGAAAATGCCTTAGGGTACCGAGCAGCCCTTCTCGAATTTGGGAGGCCATTAAACGATGACCTGCGTGCCATCGCAAGTGATACGCCAGCGCTAAGACCACCTTATTTTCCTCGCATGCGCGCATCATGGCCTCACATTCTTTCAAACTGGTTGCCATGGGTTTCTCCAGCAAGATGTGTTTTCCTGCTTGGGCACAGGCGATAACCTGTTCGGCATGCAGTCGATCTGGAGTCGCAATGATCACGGCCTCTAGGCCGGGGTCGGCCAAAAGGGAATCCAAATCGGAAAAACAGGGATTTTTCGCTGCCAGAGCGTGTTTTATAGCAAATGCATGTGCTCGTTGGGACGAACGGCTTAAAACGGACCAAAGCTGCGTTTGAGGATGAAATTTTACCGCTGGTGCGTGTTGATCGTCGGCAATTCCGCCAGGCCCTAGAATGGCAATATTTATCATGCTAAATTGAAAAGAGTCGCTTACAATATAGACCCAACCAAATTACTGACTGCCATGACCCGAAGCATTTCTTTTTTTCTAGCCATCGTTTTTTCTTTGACCACGGCTGCTTGTGCCCAAAACGCAGCCGATAAACACGCCGTAAATCAAGCTATTTCTGCCGCACCGGACGAATTGAAAGAAGGAGCTACTGTTTATGGGTATAATTCAGATGGAACACTTCGTCTCATCCGACAGGGGACAAACGACTTGATTTGTACGCCAGACGACCCTGACAAGGAAGGATTTGAAACGGCTTGTTTCCAAAAAGATATTTTTGATTACATCGCTCGGGGCCGCGTTTTACGCGCCGAAGGAATGGATGGACAAGCTTCTGTAGCCAAACGCAAAGAAGAAATCGCTGCGGGAACGCTGCCGTTTGTGAAAGGACAGGCAACGCAATATATCCGATACGGCGACAATGCTACGTACGATGAAGCTACCGGACAGGTACTCAATTCTTCCGTACGTTTTGTGATCTACATCCCAGGCGCAACGCCTGAATCAACCGGGCTACCTACGGCTCCCATGGGACCAGGGGCTCCGTTCATTATGGATGCAGGAACGTTTCGCGCTCACATTATGATTGTCCCACCAGAATCGAATTAAGATTCTTGGGCTTTACGCTGGAGTTCTTTTTCCAACAATTTCTCGCGGCGACGCTCTTCTCGAATCTTTGCAAGGTTCGAGCCAAGGTGTCGTTCGCCGCGCGTTTTTGCTAGTTCGATTTGGCGTTGGCGCTCGCGGAGCCGCATTCGATCTTCTTCGGAATGCTTTTCGTGGCAAAACGGGCAGCTTTCGCCTAAAACGTACAGCTCAGATGCCTTATCCTCCTCGGAAATAGGCATGCGGCACGCATGGCACAGGTCGTATTCGCCAGGAGAAAGAGAGTGGTCTACCGAAACGCGATCGTCAAAAACGAAACATTCGCCTTCCCAAGCTGATTCCGCCGGATCGACTTCTTCCAAATATTTCAAAATACCGCCTTTTAGGTGGTATACTTCTTCAAAACCCTGTGTTTTCATGTATGAAGTGGCTTTTTCGCACCGAATGCCACCCGTGCAGAACATAGCCACTTTCTTAACCTTTGAAGGGTCTAGATGGGTTTTAACGTAGTCGGGGAATTGTCTAAAGGAGGTCGTATCGGGGTTTAGGGCCTCTTTGAACGATCCGATTTGGAATTCGTAGTCGTTTCTGGTGTCGACAAGTACAACATCCTCCTGCGAGATCAAGTCGTTCCAATCTTTGGGGTCAACGTACGTCCCTACAACTTCGTTAGGGTCCACTCCTTCGACGCCCAATGTTACGATCTCTTTTTTCAATCGAACTTTGGTCCGAAGAAATGGGCACGTATCGGTGTAGGATTCTTTGTGCTCCAAGTCGGCCAAGCGACTATCAGCCCTCAAGTAGTTCAAAAACGCATCCACATGGGCCCGAGAGCCCGAAACGGTTCCGTTTATTCCCTCATAAGCAATCAGAATGGTTCCACGGATTTCATTTTCTTCCATGAAAGCAAAGAGATTGTTTCTAAATGTTTCGGGATCTTCGATCCGAACAAACTTATAGAGAGCGGCGACCACACACTGAGACATGACTTATCGGGCAATTAGTGCTTAAAAAGAGCGGTTTGAACGATTCATTCCGCTTCAAAGTTGCTATCACGATGGCTGGAATCGCAAAAAGGTTTTTGTTTGGAAAGGCCACAGCGGCAAATGCTCACCTTTGGACCCTGCCATCTGATTTCACCGCTTGCCGCCCTAATGCTAACGTTGCCGATTAATCGGACGGATCCGTTTGGGTTGGTTTGAATAGTGAGAGGACCGCCTGTTTCTTCCAAACCTGGGCCTTCGCGACCTACTGCACCGGCATCTACGTATCCAGCCTCAACATGGCTGAAGTCACAAAATGGCTTGTTTTTCGAGTGGCCACATCGGCAAAGTGCGACGCGAGTTGCGGATGTTGGGTTCTCGGGGTCCTTGCCAACAATTTTAAGATCGCCACGGACGTACAACGGCCCATTAGGAATCACCGTAGCCGTATTGACGGATGCGGGTTGTTCGGTTTGGGTGCCATCGTTTTTTGTGTAAGTCAATGCGCCAGAGGGGCATCGGCGAATCACGCGATCCAATTCGCTTTCCTCAACTAAATCGGGATCTGCCCATGGATTTCTGCCTTTTTCAAATAACTTACTGTCCGTACGTATACATTCCTGGGCGTGCGTACAGATCGCTCCATTCCACGTAACAGTGTGGGTGGAGCCTTCGAACGTCAAAACTCGTTTTTTAATCATCTGAATCTAAAGCTTGAATACATTTTGGGTAGACACCATCTTAACTGCGCCTAATCACTAATCGTGACCTGACAAATGCAATCTATAAACGGCGAACGGCAATCTACCAAATGGGGTGGGGATCTCGAACGACCGAGTAAACAATTTTCCCTTTGGCGTACCGTTTTCAGTACTGCGCTGACCCTCATGTTGTTCTGTACATCGGCACAGGCGCAGCAAAAAGGAGTCGTTTCGGATTCTCTTTTGATCAAAAGTGAGATTCTCGGCTACACTCAGCAATATTGGGTGTATACGCCACCAGGGTATGAGTCGGGCGAGGAATTTCCCGTTTTGTTTTTGGCTGATGGAGCTTGGTATTTGGAGCCGGGTGGCCTACCCAACGTGTTGGACACCTTGATTGGATCTGGGGAGGTAGAACCGGTCATTGCCGTCTTTTTGGATGCTAGGGTGCCCGGTTATCCCCATTTAAATCGCCGAAACGGGCAGTTTTTTTGCAACAAGAAATACATCCAATTCTACCAGGAAGAATTTATCCCGGCTGTTGAAAAGGCCTTTAAGACACAGGCTGATCGTTCCGGTCGAACCATCGCAGGATTGTCGTTTGGAGGCCTAAACGCGGCTTGTTTTGGTTTATTTGCTCACGAAAGCTTCGCTGGGATCGCCATGCAGTCCCCAGCGACACATCCCGTCCGTTATCTCCATCAGGCCTATCAGGATTCCACGCGATTGCCCTTGAATATATTTTTGTCTTCGGGCGATCACAAAGACAATGAATCGCGGACCCGAGCCTTCAGAGATATTCTTCAGGCCAAGCAGTATCCCATGAAGTATATCGAGGTGCCTTTTGCTCACAACTGGGACAATTGGAAACCACTGCTAGACGATATGCTTCTCTATTTTTATGGCACGTCCTCGGATTTGGACTAAGCCTGAATACGGACCAAAGCACCTTTAAACGCCGGTGTTTTACTGTGTGGGTCCACTTTTCGATCTAGCAATACGTTGGCCTCGGGGAAATACATGGCGACGTTTCCAGGCCGAATTCTTTCGAACGAGATGAGTTTGAAATTAGGAATGCGGCCGGCCGGTCCCGAGACCGTAATGCGTTGTCCCTCAACGAGATTCAGCTGAGACATGTCGTCCGGATGAATCAATACCACATCGCGCCCTTCGACGCCGCGATAGGCGTCGTGATCTTCGTAGACCACCGTGTTGAATTGACCTTCGCTCCGAATGGTCATCAATCGAAAGGAAGCCGGTGTATCAGTTTGGTTTTTTGGCACTGAAAACGACTGAAAACGAGCTTTCCCATCGGGGAAATTAAACGAGGGGATATGTAACGTCCGGCCTTCAATCTGGAATTCTTTTTTAGATTCCTCTATGTTTTCAAGGGCTTGCCAGCCTGGGACCACTTTTGAAATCATGCTGCGGATTCCATCGGCATCGTTCATGTCCGACCACGGCACGGCGGCTAGTTCGGGACGCTGGGCAAGTGTGTTAACGCGGGCAGCGATCTCGGCAATGACTGCGATTTCACTTTTTGGGCCTTTGATCCTAGGCTCCCCGCCATCGCTAAGCCGAACGTAGTTAAACATGGACTCTTGCGTGGTTGAAAAGGGTTCTTCATCGCGCGGAAGCACCGGCAAAATGATGGTCTGGTCGGCTAGAGCCCACGCGTGTCCCGTATTCAGTGTGGTGCTGAGTGTAACCAGTAATTTGAGTTTCGAGAGGGACTTTGCGGCATACACCGAATCGGGATTGGAGCCGTATAGATTTCCTCCGAGACAAATTCCTACATCCATTTGGCCATTTCCAGAGGCTTCCATACATGCCATGGTGTCTAAGCCGGTGCTGGTGGGTAGGGAAAGGTGGTAGGACTCCGTCAAATTTTTGAAAATGGACTTTTTAAGCATTGGCGTGACCCCAACCGACCCAATTCCTTGGACATTGGAATGACCGCGAATCGGCATGAGTCCGGCCCCCGGTTTGCCTAC
>JAURGV010000063.1 GCA_030833605.1 Rhodothermales bacterium | reverse complement strand
CAACTTTTCGCCTTCCAAAGGGCCCAATCTATCCACTAGAAGTTGGTGACTCCAGGAGAGTACCTGACGGTCAGAGGGCGTTGCTTTTCTACTGCCTACAATGCGTTCAAACAACGAATGCATCGCGGATCCATATTCCATCCCCAAACCGCTCGCGCCCTTTCCTTCAAAGGAATGGGTAATCGTTTGCTCTTCGAAGAAGCCATCCTCTTTTTCGCTTGGCCGTTTAAATTTCCAAGATGGGACGGAAAGGTCCTTAATTTTTTCAGCAATGTTTTGGTAGCCTCCGTCTCCTTCTGGCACTCGAATTGTCGCGTAAACCGCGGGAACGGAGACCTCACCCATGTTGACAACGGGGACCTCAGTGGTCGCCAACGGGGAAACCAGGGCATCCCAAGGGCCATGCTTTTCCTCTTCGTTCGTCGAAATAACCAATTGTTTAACCGCTCGGGTGCAAGCGACGTACAGCAACCGAAATCGTTCTGCCTCTTCAAACAAACGCTCCGATTCTTTGGCATCTTCCCAACCAAGTGGTTCCAATTCAACAGAATGTCCAAAGCTATTGGGCTTTACAAGGGGTGCTTTGGCATACACATTGGATCCATCTCGATAGACATGCAGCGTTGAATCCCTGGGTGCAAGCCCTCCCGGATCGGCTAAAAAGACCACGTCCGCTTGAAGTCCTTTTGCTTGGTGGACGGTCATAATTCGGACACAATCCCCAAAAGGGGCATGCTCTGAAAACGTGTCGAGCGCTAATTCTCCGCTTCTGATCCATTCAAATTCCTCCACACATTCGGAAAACGTTAGCTGTTTAGCCTCCCAACTCCGAAATAGGTCCGAAACGCGCAATAACATCCCATAGGTTATTTCAGCATTCTCCCGATTTTTGAAGTGTATTTCCAATCCCAAGTCCTTTATCACACTTTCAAAAGCGGAATAAGGAGGTTTTGTCCTGAAATATGCTCGGCAACGAGCGATAAGTGGGATTGCGACTCGAATCGATTCAGGCAGATGGTGCGATAGCGGTTCTTGCAAGTCTTCAGTCAGACATGATAAGGATCCATCTAGCTGTTTTACATCGAGCAAGTCCTGATCGGAGACCCCAAAAAACGGGCCCCGCAAAACGGCGACTAGCGCTACTTGATCGCTGGCGTCCAAGCAAGTACGAAACAAATTGCCCAGCCAGTCCAAAACATGGGACATTTCGACGGCTTTTCCACCACTAACACTCGTAGGAATACCGGCCTTGACCAGCGTATCAACGTAAACGGGAACGTAAGCATGTCGTTTTACGAGAATTAGGAAACTACCGTATCCCAAGTTTTTTTCGTTCGCAAGGCGTTCAATATGATGGGCAATGGCTAAACTTTCAGCGAGCGTTTGCTCCCGTTGCGATTGGCCTTTGATGTTTGGAATCTGAAAATGCACGACCGGCTCTTCCACCTCAAACGAACCATGATGTGGCTTCAAGTTTTCCCAAGGAGCCTGATAAGGCGCCGACGAACGAGCAAAAATGGGCTCTAAAGCTCGATTAATCCAATCGCAAATTCGTGCATCCGATCTAAAATTGACCGAAAGGTTGACTACGCTACCTCCTTGTTGTTCGATGGCCGACCCCACCAAATGAAAGGCTTGGAAATCCGCTTTTCGAAAACGATAAATGGACTGCTTGTCGTCCCCAACCAAAAACAATCGGCCTGGAATAAGTGTTGATCTGGACCAGTCGTCCGGATGAATTTGTTTGGATGCCAAACCAAACAACATGGCCGCTTGGACAGGGTCGGTATCTTGAAATTCATCGACCAAAATAAATCGGAACTGATTTTGGAGGTGCTCCCTCGCTTCTGGATGCTCACTGACCAAAACATGAGCTTGAAAAAGCAGGTCGTCAAAAGTCAGCTTACCCGAACGAAGACGCTCTTTTCGATAATTTTCAATAGCATCGGACACGACACGAATGGCGCTATTGTGTACCCATGCATCCCACTTTGACACCACAGGAGCAATTTCTTCGGTGATGAAGGCAAGGAAGGGCTTCTCCATTCCAATATCTTCCTTCCCATCTCGAAGTGCATTCGCAAAAAGTCTTGGCTCCGTTTTATTTGCTCCCCAGGAGCTCACGGCGACCAAAAGTTGAGCCGCGTCTTTCCCCTTGAGTAGCCCAACAACCAACTTCAAAATAACGGCCTTATCAAAGTCATTCGGGTGGTCAGCAATCTCCGATAGCGAATGGATTTGTTCAAACGTGGTCGTAAAGTGATCCGGCTCCATGGGCGGGATTCGACGTTCAATAGCCGGACGGTAGCGACCTAGTTTTTCATAAATGCCCGATAGGTCAGGTTTTTCCGAGTCAGACTGAACAAACGTCAAAGAAGCATTTTTTGACATCGTTCCGAAAAATTCGACCAAGGAGGCCAGTGACACCTGGGCGTTTTGAAGAATAAATAGATCTGGATCCCCTGTTTCGTTCTTTTCGTGCAGATACTTACTCCAGAACTTCTGCCGCAAAACCAACTCTTCTCGTTCGTCGATTTGCGAAAAGTCAATCGGGACATTCAGATCTAGAGACCGAATACGAAGCAACTGTGCACAAAAAGCGTGGATCGTCCCAATAAATATGCTTTCAGCGTGTTGAAGCGCCGTTTCGACATGTTTTAGCTCATCATGCCACGTGGAGTGCGTCGAATCAACGCATTTTTTTGAAAAATCCTGCTGAAGCTCAATTAAAGCCTCAAAGAATCGTTTCTGTATTTCGCCAGCAGCTTTCTTTGTGAAGGTAATGGCTACGATCTCGGATAGCGGAACCCCACTTCTAACCAGGGCCAACATCCGTTCAATGAGGACGGTCGTTTTTCCCGATCCGGCTCCCGCTCGGACCATAATGGTTTTATTCAGATGTATGAACGGATCCTCGGAAATTGGAAACGGTGCGCCCCTGACTCCTCTAATCAGTTCCCGGACCGATTCATCTTCAGCGCGGCGGGTAGGTGGACTTAACGGATCCGAAGCGTGATTATTTAGGCTATTCATGCTATTCTTTCCCCACTTTTTGTCGGTAGGGCCACTCGCCATACACCTCTTCGATTCGATGGTCCAACTGGATAAATTTTTGAGCTAGTTCGCCTTTTCGAGACTCCACGTCCCCGCAAATGAATAAGTAATCGCAATATTGACAGGTTTGTTTGTCAGCTGACTGGATAAACGCACCCGAACCGTATCGCTTTGATAAGGTCTCTAAAAGCTGAAGGACTTCAGCCTCGGTAGGCGCAGCAATTCCTCTAACCAGTCCTGCGCCACGAACGGACGGGAAAAAATACTCGAACCGCTCCACACGGACATGTTGATGGTTAGCAACCATGAGCGAATAGATAGCCCACTGAAGATGCTGGGCTAGTTTCTTCAGATCCTTGGGTGCGTATTCGGAAAAACGACCGGTTTTATAATCCGTGATTACGTAGTCCCCATTGGGAAGACGGTCTAGTCGATCTAACCTACCGGATAAGGCCAAAGCCCCCGTTTGTAGGTGCAGGATACAGGGTGGAGCATCCTGCTTTACGCCATTCCCGAAAGAATATTCAACTCCCACGGGCGTGCGAACTCCATCGTGCTTCTTCTCCCTCTTCAAGAAAAGGGAAACCGAAAGCCCAATTTCAGCTGCTTTACGCTCTACGAGGGCGCCAACATTGCCCTCCAGCAACAACGCGGACTGCGCTAAAGCGGTCTGAACCCGCCCCATAAGCATCTCAAAATCCTCGGGCTCTGCGCTTCGTGGAGCGTCATCATCTTGCGCCAACCGCTGTCGGGTATGAAACTCAAACAGGGAATGCACCAGCGAGCCTTCTTCCATTTTTGTAAGCCATTCCTCTTCTCGTTCTCGAGGACGGCGCACTCCTAATACTTCAGAAAGAAAAAACTTGTATGGGCAACTGGACAATACTTCTAGTTTAGACGGAGTCGCTGTTTCGAGCGGACCGAAAGCAGACCTATCTACCAGTCCGTCGTAGGCCGTCCACTGCGAAGATGACCGTGCCTCTTCCGCATGGCTAGCCCATCTTAGGTTCGGATACGCCTGGTCCGCATGATCAAAGGGTGTAGCCGCCTTAAACTCAACCAAGTCCAAGGCAGACATTCTTTTAGAGGCCTTCAGCTCGGATTGCTGTGTGAAAGCTACCCATGCCGCACTGGGGAATAAAAGCCGCCCGGATTCGACGTCGAAACTGGACGCGCAAAGAACCAAGTCCGATGGAAAACGAAGAGAAAGCTCCTGGATCAACTGACGGGTGGTAAGCTCCCACGAATCAACCGGGCGATGAACGTCAACCGGTTTTTGAATCCCAGAAAAAACCGAAGCCTCCGATGCCTCCTTTGCTTCACTCGATTTAGCCGCTTGATCGTCTAATCCGAGCACATAAATGCGATTCGCGACCCCATATCCCGTATCCTTTAGCGGCCCAATGCGAACTCCAATTTGTTGGGCATTGAACGAAGGCGTTGGCACCTCCAAAACATGCCGTGCAATTCGTGTAGAAGCACTCGGTGGAAGCTGGACCTCCTGCGAAATCCGGATGGTCTGTTGCCAAAACTCTTGAAATGAAGCAGGGGGAAGATCGGCAGTAGAAAATGAAGCCGAAAAACCAACGAATGCCTTTCCAAATTGCTGTACCGTGCACGTGGTCGGCAACAAATAAGGTAAAACGGCTGCAACAAATTGCTCAAATTGAACAAGAGTCGCCGCTGATATGCCTCGGTCATAGGCCTTTTCCTGGATGGCTTTCCACACGTCCGGATGTCTAAATCGAGTAAATCGCAGCGGGAAAGCGGTCAGCATTTGGGCAAATTCCTCGGGAGGGCATCCAAAGGCATCGGTACTCACTAAATGCGACCGCAGCATGTTGGCTAAAGAAGATGCGGAATATCCCGATTCCACCCACTGTGCAAACAGTCGAAGTTGTTGATGCATGGGATAGTCCCACTTCGAGCTTGCAGCGGCCTGCCACGGAATGCCAAATCGGTCACAAGCTGTAATAAGTTCGGATGCGTACATACTTGGGTCGGTGTATGCAATCTCAACCTGGTCAAACGCAATATTACGCTCAACGATATCACTCAGAACCGTTCGCACCTCTTCCCTTCTTGTCGGAGCAGTGAGCCATGAAATCGGCCGCTCAGAAGGCTCTGACTCAAACCCTGGTAAATAATCCCAGGACGGAATAAACGGGTTTTGAACGGAACCGGAGCCCATCAACAGTGCGTGTGGTACGTTTTCTCCCAAGTGCTCAATCAATTTTATTTCCAATGCGGAAGGGCTGATTAAATCACTCACAAATAGCGACGCCACGTGGCGTTGCTCTACGAAAGGCATCACCAATTGATGAGCGGCGAGAACAACATCGACATCGTCCATTCTTCCATTGGCAGATCGGTATCTTTCGTATGCGCCATAAATTTGCGCATAAGCCTGCTGAACAGCATTGGATGCCGTAGCTGCCAACGATGCGGAGTCCACTGAAGCTTCTCGATCAGCAAGGATAGATTTGGTAAGGGTGCGAATTGAACCGGATAGCAATTGTGCCATTTCCGTGTCCAACGCCTCCAAAAAATGACCAATTAAGTACGAAACAGCTTGCCGAGAGAGATATTTGTGACTTTCCTCAGGCTTTTGAGCCGTCCAAATGTGTTTAGATAGCCCGGCTGGTGTCAACGCTTCCACGTTAATCGTTGGGGTTCCTAATTGGGCTATGGACGTACGCAAGGCGGTTGCTGCATCGCGCGAAGGAGCAACAATAATGTTCAAATCGGCCTGATCCGAGCACAAGGAAAGACCCGTTTGGACTTGGCGATGTAAATACGTGCTCGTGTGGGGCATATAAAATTACAGATGAGCGATTTAGAACGGCTAATTATACCTTTCAAAGGTAACAATTAGACTATGACAATAGATTGTCATATGCCATTCATTATTTTCTAGTTGCCACCACGAAGGATATATACTAAATAATGGTATATATCTAGAATCAAATTTTAAATCTGTTTCGTGGAGTGATTCTTAAATGAACTTCGGTGTATTGGACCGCAACGTAAACGCACGCACAAACGCACACGCACACGCAAACGCAAACTATTGGAGATGAGCCCGTTGAGTAAAATAATGATAGCCTTCGATGTCGAAACGACTGGTAAAAATCCTGATACGGATCAAATCGTCGAAATTTCCATGTGTCTGTATGAAGGAGGACGGGAAGAAACCTACTATCAATTGATTCGGCCCGATGTACCTATTGCAAAAGGAGCGCAGGCCGTCCACGGTATTTCCATGGAGGACGTAGCGGAGATGCCCGGCTTTTTTCAAGTTGCTGACGAAATCGAATCGTTCTTATCTCGCGCAGACGTTTTTGTAGGCTACAACGTCCGGTTTGATATCCGTTGTGTAGAACAGGAATTTGAACGAATTGGCAGGCCACTGGACTTATCGGCAAAACTGGTTGTTGACCCATACCGAATCTGGCAATCGCTAGAACCCCGAAGTTTATCGGACGCATACCGCCGATTTGTGGGTGGCGAATTGGAAAATGCCCATAGCGCACAAGCGGACGTCCAAGCGGCAGTAGATGTGTTAAGAGGAATCCGCCGGACGTTTAATCTAGAGGAAACCAGCTGGGAGGAATTGGCAAAGCTCACTAATCCAGAAAAAGACACCTGGATTGGGCCTTCCCATCAATTTGTATGGTCGGCTGGCGAAGTCGTATTTGGATTCGGCAAATACAATGGGCGACCCATTTTAGAAGTCGCGTCACGCGATCCTGGATACTTGCGCTGGATTCAAGGGGCGGACTTCCCACCCCACGTCAAAAGCCTGTGCAAAGGCGCGCTCAGCGGGCTATCAGAAGCCGACTATAACGAACGCATAGTAGAACATTTTGGGCCTCCGCCATCTATTTCTTAAAAATGGTTGTGGAATAGTTGCGGATCTGATCGAATTCGCTGTAATTGGTACTACCCCTTCATTAAAAGAGGAATCGACATGTATCCTTCGATTAACTTTTTAGCCCTTTTAGTAGCCGCTCTCATTCCAATGGTCCTGGGATCAATATGGTATGGACCGCTCTTCGGGAAAAAATGGATGGCTTTGGAGGAAAAAACGGAAGAAGAACTCCGCGCTTCGTTCAATCCCACCAAATCCTACGGCATAACCTTCGTTTTTGCATTTGTAATGGCTTTTGTGCTGACCCATGTGCTTAATGCTTGGGAAGACGCGTACAGTGTTAACGGCCTCACGGCTGGCATACAGGCGGGTTTTTGGATGTGGTTGGGCTTTGTGGTCACCATCGGATGGCAAAATGTGGCTTTTTCTGGTCAAAAATTGCCCTTGTGGGTCCTGAACACGCTGTACAACCTGATCACATTGATGGCCATGGGCGCGCTACTGGGCGTTTGGCGGTAACCCGTTTACCTTTATTCATTACCCTCAGTAACTCTAGAGGGCTCCTTACCGTATGCGTCAGGTAAATGAATAGCGAGGTTACCATGCCGTCCGGTAAATACGAAATGGCTGTTTTCACACAGGAGCAACTTGAAAATGCGCGCACCAAAGGTCAACTCACTGGGTGGGTGCAAGGTGCTGCATCGGTAGGCATATTTTTGCTCTTACTACAGTTTCTAGGTTGGATCCCGCTGATCCTTATAGCAGGTGTTGTTGGCTTCGTAGGATTTAAATGGCTTTCCCGCAAAAAGTAGATCATTAGGTACTGAACGATTACATTGACACCTAATCCAATGTGTCAAACGCTAATCAACACTTTACCTTCTTATGAATCGTCGAGAGGCCATATCTTCCCTTGGTATTTTGTTAGGAGGAACGCTTTCGGCCAGCACCTTTTCCGCGCTGCTCTCGGGTTGCAGTACTCCAAATGCGAATCAATTCAAGCTCGAGTTTCTCTCGCAGGCCCAATTTAATCTGATAGAAAAGCTGGCTGAAGCGATTATCCCGGAAACCGACACGCCAGGTGCGTCCGGTGCCGGCGTGCATCGATTCATTGATAACTTGCTTGCCAATTACTATTCAGCATCAGAATCGCGTCATTTCGCTTCCCTCCTTGACCGTTTCAGTGAGTCGTATGATGCAGAAAACCGTTCTTTTGAAGAACTGAGTGTCATTCTACAGAATGAAGATGCCAAAGCCTTTTCCACTTCAAGTTTGCCAGACCTTCCAAGCTCGGAGTTTTATATCCAGCTGAAAGAACTCGTTGTCTCGGGTTACTACACGTCCGAAATTGGTATGACGCAAGAACTCCGACTCAACCCCATGGGCCCAGGCCAATTGGATATTGATCGTCGTGATGTCGAAAGAACGTGGTCTAATTAAGAAAACACCCATGAACGTACACGTTAAAAACGAATTTGACGCTATTGTAATCGGATCTGGTATGTCCGGAGGAATGGCCGCGAAAGAATTATGCGAAAAAGGACTCAAAACGTTGGTGCTAGACCGAGGGCTACCTTTTGAACACCAAACTAGCTTTGTAACCGAACACAAAAAGCCATTTGAGTTGCCTCGTCATGGGATGGTGCCCAAAGAAGAAGCTCAAAAAGACTATGCCACCCAGAGCAAAGTCTACCTTTTTGACGAAGCGACGAAACACTTATTCGTAAAGGATAGCCAGCAACCTTATATCCAGGAAAAACCATACGACTGGATTCGAGCGAATCAGGTGGGCGGCCGTTCCCTGATGTGGGCGCGCCAAACGTATCGATGGAGTCCCATGGATTTCGAATCCAACTTAAAAGATGGCCACGGCATCGATTGGCCCATTCGTTACGCGGATATAGCCCCGTGGTATGATCACGTAGAACAGTTTGTCGGCGTATCCGGAAGGCCCGAAGGTCTACCACAGCTTCCTGACGGTAAGTTCTTGGCGCCCATGGAGATGACATCTGTTGAAAAACATTTAAAAGCGTCTATTGAAGCCTCTTTTTCGGACCGTAAACTGACCATTGGTCGCTGCGCCGTATTAACGGAAGAATTGAACGGCCGAGCTCCTTGCCACTATTGTGGGCAATGCGAACGAGGATGCTCAACCGCTTCCTATTTCTCGGCTGTTTCCGTTTCGTTACCGGCAGCAGCCGCAACAGGCAACCTAACATTGAGACCCAATTCCATTGTTCATTCGGTCTTATTTGACCCCGAAACAAGGAAAGCGACGGGTGTTGAAGTTATCGATTCCATCACAAAGGAAACCCAAACGTATCATGGAAAGCTGATTTTCATGTGCGCCTCGACGCTGGGCACTACTCAGATTCTATTGAACTCAACGAGCAATGCCTTCCCGAACGGGTTGGCCAACTCGAGTGGCGTATTGGGACGCTATTTGAGTGATCATCACATGGGAATTACGGCCACAGGCTTTACGGATGACTTTAATGACCGTTTTTATGCTGGATCTCGCCCAAACGGGATCTACATCCCCCGATTCCGAAATTTGGGCGGTTCGTCCAATCGATCCGATTATGTTCGAGGATTTGCGTATCAAGGATCATCCTGGCGCCTTGGCCCCGAACGCGGCGCGGAAATACAGGGCATCGGTGCTGACTTAAAACAACAACTCCGTGATCCAGGACCATGGGAAATGCAGCTCTGGGGGTTTGGGGAAACGTTACCCCATTTCGACAACCATTGTCGCCTCTCCCCCACAGAGGTCGATCAATGGGGTATCCCGCAGTTGATTGTTAGCGCAGAATGGGGCAAAAATGAATTAGCGATGCGTCTGGATGCCGTTGCCTGTGCGGAGGAAATGATGCAAGCGGCAGGCTTTAGGGACATTTCCGTAGTTGATGAGATTGAAGACAATCCGCAAGGGCTTGCTATCCATGAAATGGGAACTGCTCGAATGGGCCGGGATCCAAAATCATCTGTTTTGAACGGTTTCAATCAGGCCCATGACGTGCGCAATCTATTTATTACGGACGGAGCCTGTATGACGTCAACAGCCGTTCAGAACCCTTCCATTACGTATATGGCACTTACAGCGCGGGCCGTGGATTATGCGATTCGTGAGCACCAAGCCGGAAACATCTAATCGAACGGCGCGAACTGACGAGTCAATCGGAGAAAACGACCCGTTTAGGTCAGAATAAAAGCTTCTTAGCAAGCAGCAGAATGGCCATGATGATAATACTTCCCAGCACTTTTTGAAGCGTTCGGGGCTTAAAGTAACCGGCTCCGAATTGAGATCCAGCAATTCCACCGAGAAGCACAGCAACGCCCAGTGGCAGGAACTGCCCAAAGTCGAGGTCTATTAATTGGGCTCTTGCCAAAATCCCGACAATGGAATTGATCAAAATGAAGGCAGCACCCGCAGCAGCCGCTTCTTTTGACGAGCCGATTCCGGTCAAAAGGATGATCGGAACGAGATAAATCCCCCCTCCTATCCCCACAGACCCTGCAATAAACCCGAGAATTAGCCCAATCGAAAGCGATAACCCCAAAACAAATCCGGGAGACTTTGACAGCTTAAAAACGGGATCTTGCCACAGATAAATTCTCAGCGCGACAGCGATTAAACTGGCCATCAGCAGGATTTGAAACGTTTCTTCGGGCAAATCCAAGCTACCACCCACAAATGCGGCAGGTATTGAGGTTACCATAAACGGCCAAAGAATGCGCCATTTTAAGTGACCGTGCCGCGCAAACTGAATGGTCGCTCCGGTGGTTACAATGGTATTCAATGCCAGCGAAACGGAGGGTATCAAGGTGTAACTAAAGCCGACAAGCGTTAAGAGGGCCGTATAGGACGACCCCCCTCCTAACCCAAC
>JAURGV010000062.1 GCA_030833605.1 Rhodothermales bacterium | reverse complement strand
AATCGGGCCCAATGCCAAGCAACTCTCTAAACAAACTCCTTGCGGATTCTACGACAGCCGTGTATTGACTCGAGCGATGGCTGATCTCCATGACAGAAGCTCCGGCATCTTTGAAACAAAGCATTTCATCGCGTGCCTCCTGCAAAACTTCCAATGGCAAAACGCCAGGTCCAGCTGAAAAATTAAAGGTCCGTTCCATTTTTATGATAGGCTATTAATGTGTAGATCAGTCTTCAGGAAAATCAAAGCGTAATCAAACTTACGGCAAGAACATCTTCTAAGGCCTCAATTCGATGAACGACAGCCTCGTCGGGATCGCCGTCGAATCTAATATATGCACACGCGGCGCGAGCTTCATCAAACACCACATTCTCCATTTCCTGAACGTTCCAATGGGCTATGCTAATTTCCTTCAAAACGCGCGCTAGCACGCCAACTTTATCTAAATGACGTACGGTAACTTGATGCGTCGCAGCAGATTGCGTTGCTAAGTTAACGCAATTAGCAACCTCGCCGGTTTGACTATACTCCACGATGATGCGGCCTGCTTCTTGGGCAATCGCTTCTTGAGCTTGCTCGGTTGAGGCACCAATGTGGTGGGTGACGTAAATGGATGGGTTCGTCGAAAAAGGGTGTGAAAATGGGCCACTTTTCCCCACCGGTTCATCCGAAAACACATCCAATCCAACCCGAATCTGTTTTTCGGAGATGGCCATAAGCATCGCTGCTTCGTCGACTACGGTAGATCGAGTGGTATTGATAAAGAAGGCACCGGGCTTCATGGCCTCGAAAAAAGATTGATCCGCTAATCCGGCGGTTTGTGAATTGGCCGAAACGTGCAACGACACCACATCGGCTTTTCTCGCAACGTCTGCGGGAGTCGCCATGCGCTTCACACCGAGGATAGCGGCTTCCTCTTTGGTAAGCGATCGGCTCCACGCTACCACGTTCATCTCGAACCCTTTTGCCCGCTTAATGACCTCCTTCCCAATATTTCCCAGGCCAACTACGCCCAGTGTCCGACCTTTTAAACCGCTGGCTTCCCCGTATTTTTCCTTATTCCATTCCCCGTTTCGAAAATCTGAAATGTTATCAGGAAGTGAGCGATCTAAGGACAACATCAATCCTATGGTGAGTTCGGCGACCGCTACGGCATTTTTTCCGGGGCAATTCGCGACAAAAACGCCTAATCCGGATGCCGTACTTACGTCAATGTTGTCGTAGCCAGCTCCTGCCCTCACCACTAGTTCGAGTGATGGAGCTGCCGCAAAATCAGCTGCCGTTACTTTGGTAGATCGGACTACCAAAACTTGAGGCTTCAGGGATTTAAGCGCCTCTGTTAACGAGTCACCTTTCAAATGAGGGTGATTTTCTACAGAACACCCTGCTGCTTCCAATTTATCGAGCACTGAGGAGGACAAGCTGTCCGCTAATAAAACGCGCATATGTACAAAGGTTAAAACGTATGAACCAAAAGGCCTGAGCGAAGCTTAGGCTCAAACCATGTGGATTTAGGGGGCATTAAGAAACCGGCATCAGATACATCAACCAATTCCTCTATACTCGTGGGGTACATGGAGATAGCGAATTCAAAACGTCCATTATCAACGACCCTCTCCAACTCCTTTGTACCCCGAATGCCGCCAATGAAATCAATGTTTGAATCCGTCCGTGGGTCCGTAATACCAAGCATAGGCTCCAAAATGGATTGGGTTAATCGCCCTACATCCAAGCCGTCCACGACGGAGCCCTGATTGGATTCCGGCATTTCCATTTGGTACCACGATCCGCTAATATAAATACAGACTACTCCCTTTTTATCGGGACTAGGATTAGACGTTGGACGGAGGTTAAAACGCGTTTGCAAGGTGTTCAGAAACGTTTCCACGCCGCCTGGCACCTTCTTAATGACTCGATTGTAGGGAAGAATCTCCATGTCGGCCATGGGAAATAATACGGCCGGAAAATAATTGGCTTCGTGTTGAGGATCGCCGTGTGTTTTCAAGGTCTCAGCCACTCGGCTTGCCGCCTTGCACCGGTGGTGTCCGTCAGCTACATACAAATGGGATACCTTGGCGAAGGCATCGACAAGAGCCGTCGTATCGGAAACTCTCCACATGGTATGCCCTACTCCGTCGGGGGCTACCAGGTCGTACAATGGTTCGGTGGAAACCGTTTGAGAAATGATATCCGATACGGGTTTCGAATCGCGAAACGTCAGCATGATGGGTTCAGCGTGTGCTTGCTGTTCCAAAATATGCCTGGTTCTATCGTTTTCTTTAGCAGGACGGGTGAGCTCGTGCTTGAGGATCACGTTGGAATCGTAATCCGACACCGCGACACAGGCGAATATTCCGGTCTGCGCGCGTCCGTTCATGATTAAACGATATACAAACAGGCCTGGATGCTCATCCACAATAGAAAATGGCCCCGCGATATATTGGGCTAAGTTTTCAGCGCCCTTAGCATACACGGCATCATCGTGTTCGTCGATGCCTTCGGGTAGGTCGATTTCAGGACGAATGATGTGCAAAAAACTCAACGGGCGCCCTTCAGCAAGTTGTCGTGCCTCCTCGGAATTAATAACGTCATAGGGTACACAAGCAATTTCTTCTGCTTTACTCGGGACTGGTCGGACTGCCTTGAAAGGATGAACAATGGCCATTGAAAAGAAATAGTATCGGGTTAAGAAAGTGTTTTAAGTAATGTACAACAAGAACCCCATACGGAGTCCTCTTGATATCTTCTTATTATTTTAAACTTTTTAGCGTATATTGATTAGATACATCGCGGGGTGGAGCAGCTGGTAGCTCATCGGGCTCATAACCCGAAGGTCGCAGGTTCGAATCCTGTCCCCGCTACAAAAAGCCTAGCGCTTTGAAAAAGCCGAATTGAGAATCCTCAGTTCGGCTTTTTTTGGTTCATCATTACGCCGCGAAAAACGCCGCTAACTTATCGTGTTTCGCTTTTGCATCGTCGTATCCAATTTGAATCAACTTCGATGTATACGCATTGTCGAACAAAATCATCGACAACCAATCCGGGCTTTCCGTGTCACTGCTACCCAGGCCACGTGCAATAAGGCTTAGCACCCCTTTTAAATCGTGCTGAAATTCGCTGGATAGTTTTCCTAAATCTTGGGAAGGCCGCATAACCAACAGGTCAATGTGTTTCATTCCAAGTCTACTTTCCTGTGCTAATTGGGCAACCATTTTATTGGTGCGCTCCAGCGTCAGGGCGTCTTGATCGAGTCGATCCAAAAAGACCGCGTTGAGCAAAACCCCGAATATTTGAGCTGCAGGTGGGTATCCTGCTGCAACTGGAATCAACGCCTGCTCCATGGTTCTGGAGTACCTCGTCGAAATAGCCAATATTTTGGTGGCTCCGAGGTGTACAGCTGGACTCAACGGCTCCGCTTGACGAATGCCCCCGTCTCCATAAAAATGGTTATGGATAGGAATGGCAGGAAATAAGAAGGGTAGCGAAGTTGACGCCATAATGTGGTCAACGCTCAACTGGGTTTGACGGCTTATTCGATTGGGGCGCTCCCCTCCTTCCATGGCGCGTCCTTCCACCCAGGTAACCGTTTGAGCGGTTGAATAGTCCGTTGTGACTACGGCACAGGCTTTCAATTTGCCAGAATCAATGTTTTTTCGAATTCCCTGTATAGTGCCGTCTGGGGCGTGAAGTATCTTTTTTAGGTACTCGCTTAAGGGTGCGGTATCCACTAGGCCAGCTCTGGGAAGGAGTTCTGTTTCCTTATCAGACGACCCCTTAATCAGTTTCAAAAGAAACGTAAAACTATTGGAGGCTTTGTACACATCGTCCGCGTCTAGCTCACTCCATCCGGTTATAAGATTGGATACAGATTGCTGAAAAGTACCTTGATCGTTCGCCAATTGGGCGGCATTGATGCTTCCCGCGGAAACTCCCGTAATGATGTCTAAGTTTGGAGACTCTAGATGATCGGCAACATATTGAAGAACGCCGGCTTGATAGGCTGCGCGTGCGCCCCCACCACTCAGAACAATTCCGTAAGTTGCAGGAGTTTTCGGTTGGTTTCCGGCACCTAATGCTGATTGCGCGCTTAACGTTTGAAAAAACCGTTCAACATGAGACTTTAGACGCTGCATTTTTGAAAACTACGTTCAAGTATTATTTCAAATCCCATTACTTACCCCACAATTTAACCCCCACATCATTGAAAAGTATTCTCTTCCTTTTTTTAGACGGTGTAGGTATGGGGAATTCATCCCCGCAGAACCCGTTTTCCCAGTCAGAATGGAAAGGATTCAATGCGTTTTCAAACGGAAGACGCTGGACGAATGCAGAGTTTGGCGATTTCGCAAGCGACGAACTGGTATTCAAATCGATTGACGCCTCTTTGGGCGTGGAAGGATTACCCCAGAGTGGAACCGGACAATCGACCCTGTTCACTGGCGTAAATTGCTCTGAATTGGCTGGTCGGCATTACGGGCCGTATCCGCATTCATCGTCGAAACCCGTTCTAAAAGATCAAAATATTTTTGTTCAGTGGAAGAAGGAAGCGCAGACCAATGCTTCCTTAGGGCGCTCGGTTTTTCTAAATGCCTTCCCTAATCGTTTTGTAAAACAAGCGGAGTTGAAAAACAGGTGGTCTGTTACCACCCGATGCTGCTTGGACGCAGGCATTCCGCTGCGCAGAATTGAATCGCTTGCAAAAGGAGAAGCGCTGGCCGCAGATCTAACGGGATTAGGTCTAAAGCAGGTTTCTGGCAGTTCTATTTCAGTTATAACGGAAGAAAAAGCCGCAAATCGAACGGCGCACCTGTGTACCAAGTACGGATTTTTGTTGTACGAAAACTTCCTCACCGACAAAGTCGGTCATGAACAGGATATCCGGAAAGCAGAAAAAGTCCTCGCGTCCCTGGATCGCTTTCTGTTTCAGCTCAATGAGTCGCTCGATTACAGTAAAACCACGGTAATCATTACGAGTGATCACGGAAACATAGAAGACCTAGGCACCAAGTCACACACCATGAACCCGGTCCCCTTTGTCGCCAAAGGGGTGTTAGCGCCCCATTTTGCTAAGGTGTCAAGTTTAATGGATGTGACCCCTGCTATCATGGAAGCCATTCGAACACCGTGAACTAGTTGTTCGTCGGCTGCAATTCTCCTACCAGCCGATCGGCTTGATATATGTATTTTAAGGCGACAAGGATCGCTCTCGCATCAACGGACACCGTTCTTGCGGCAACGTCGTCGTAAACGTATTCATTCGGAAGCGATTGCAGGTTGCCATCGAACACGAGTCCGACCACTTCAAGGTCCTTATTTAGCAAGGGAGAACCGGAATTCCCACCCGTTATGTCGTTGGTAGAGAATAGGTTAAGGGGAGTATCTTGAGGAATGGTGCTTTGCTTAGACAACCACGATTCTGGTAGGCTCCACTCTTCTGCATCCCCATTTTGTTCATGCATGGCATACATGCCCTCAATACGTGTAAACGCTGCGACTTCCTCGCCTTTGTAGGAGTAAGGAGCCACTACGCCATCCGCTAAACGAAGGGTAAACGTCGCGTCTGGCGGGGCCGATGAACCATTGACCTCAAATTGAGCCATCGCTAAGCGAGCCATAAAAGCATCTTCGCGCTCTTGAAACGCCCTTAATTCTTGATCGAGCGTGAAATAAAGCGGGGCAATCGCCCCAATAATCCCGACGCTTACGTCCTTGCTGGTCAAATAATTACCCTCAAGTAGTTTTCTGAACTCGGTAGAATCAGAAAGAACGGAATAGTTGGCTACCGAATCGGCGAGTTGTTCGACACTCCGTGTTCCCAGTAGTCGTTTCATGGTGGGGTCGTTGGGGCCTAAATAAGTCGCAAAATCCCTCAGGCGGGCTGCAATGATTTGACTCTCCAACGCTTTCGGCCAACTGGTTATCTGTTTTGCTTCCGTCACGATTTCCTTTAATTGCTCGGGAGGAGCGCCACGTTGCCTGAGAATCGTGTAAACGTATCCATACATGGCGCGGGCAAGGATATGAGAGGATACGGAAGGATTTAAAAACTGATAAAACGCCGCTGCTTTTTTAGCCGACGCTTTTTTCGACTCTTGAAGCAATTCAATGTCCCTGATCACGGAGCCGTATTTATCCGTTAAGATCGAATTAACGGAAATAGACTGGGAAAGCGTTTGCTCCGCAGAATACGTTCGTGAAATCACCTCTCCGAGCTGAAGCCCTTCGAATTGCCCGCGCAAGGCTTTTTGAGAGTTTCTAGCTGACATTAGGTCGTTTCGAACGTTAAACGAGTCAGCTTGCGCTCTATTACTTGCTACATAGTTGTGCAAAATATCGATTCGATCGTCGAGTACCTCAAGGACACCCGGAAGCTCGACGTCCCGTTCATATTCAAGTTGTGCCGTGGTTTTGAGCCTGGATGTCGATCCCGGATTACCCACTACGAAAACCGGGTCCCCTTCTTCTATGCCGGAGGTGCTCCAGGTGAAGTGGTCGGGATGGACCCCAACCGTATCTGCGGTCCAAATCCTAAAAAAAGAGACGTCCAACGTATGCCGCGGATAGGTAAAATTGTCCGTATCGCCGCCGAAATACCCAATTTCTAGCTCAGGAGCCAATACCAAGCGAACGTCATCGTATTTCCGATACGTGTACACCATATATCTGCCACCAGAATACAACTCCACGACTTCAGCCGTTTGCGCACTTTTCTCGCTTTTTAGCCGCTGGTTGACCCTGTTTTCAATGGCTTCCGCACGTTTTCGTCTCGCTTCAGCCTTGGGACCAGCACCTGGTACATTTTCTGCCGCTCCAAGCACTTCATCTGTAACATCTTCCATGGCAATCAATTGCTGCACGTACAGATCTTTTACCTTGCGCTCAAGTGAGTCTGCTTCTGCATAAAATCCATTGTCTAACAGATTCTCGCCGTCTTTTTGAACTTTTGTGACCGATTCACGCGCACAATGATGGTTGGTCATTACCAGACCACGATTTGAAACCAGGGATGCGGAACAGTAGCTCGCAAATCGGAGCGCACCTAGACGCGCTTTATTGTACCAGGACGAGTCAACTTCTATGTTATAGGTCGATTTAAAGTATTCTGTTGGGGCATTCTCAAACGTCCACATTTTGCCGTCGTCAAATTTTCCCACGTTTACAATTGGATACCGCGGTTTTTGGTTTTCGGTGGCTTTTTCAGCGGTTGTGCTTGGAGTTGGTTCCTCTACATCCGGAAGGGCCTCTAATCGCCCAGAAACGGTCGCAATTTGAATCGGAGGACTGCACGCGGATATGAAGATTAGCAGAACCAGTAAATATTTTGACAAATCAGCAGATGAAAACATTTTTTCTCGGAACCCAAACGGTTCGTTTTGAATTATACGCCCCCTCGCGAGAGTGGCGGAATTGGCAGACGCGCTAGACTTAGGATCTAGTACCTTAACGGGTGTGAGGGTTCGAGTCCCTCCTTTCGCACTAAACGTCGGTTTTGTTAGACAACGTGTTGTTTGACAGAGCCGGCGTTTTTTTATGGATGAAAAGATGGCTGGCATCACTGAAAAAGCAACTTTGGACTTAGTTCATCATGGCCGAGTAGTCCGACATATGCGCAGGGTCAAGTTTTGAAAGCGCATCAAAGGCTTGTGCAGCTTGTTGCGATGATCGAAACACACTTGCAATCTCGGAAAACTTTCCTGCGAAAAACTGATCCAGGTAGTACGCGCGAGTTACTTCTTCTCGTAGCGAGACCAAACCTTGAATCATGGTTAGCAGTTTTGAACGAGCTGCTTCAGGGTCCCGAATAAAGTGATCCAAAACGCCGTAGTGGTAATCGAAATACAATGTTCGGAGCGTCCGATACCTTGAGTCCATAATTTGAGCAATGAGCTCTCCTTTGCTTTGGTCTCCGCCAATACTTGACCAGCCTATGGCTCCAGTCGCTTGAGCATTATCGGCAATTCTACGCGCCGCTTCAAATTGTTTCTGCCCACCTTGATTATCGAAGGTGTCGTAGTCAAATCCGAGCATTAAATGCGCATAAAAGTTCAACACACTCGTTAGCGGATGATACCGGTCCGGCTCATAGATCAAAGGCGTACCCTGAGCAAACTCAAATTGAAGACTTTCGTCACTGAGTTGAAGAACCTGAGTCTGCTGGGCCGTACCGTAAATCGGCCGCCTAGAGGCCACGACCAAGCGGGCTCGAAACTGAGTCAGAGAGATCGCTTCTGAAAAAACGATCGACACCGTGCAATCGATTCGCTCCATGGTTTCAAATCGGTCTTCAGTCCACTGGCGCTTATTGATGTACTCGGACACTTTTTCTTTCATTTCCTGAAGAAACGTGTAGTCTGAGCCCGATAAGGCCTGATAATTTACTGTTACATTGCAATTAAACTCTTGCGCCTGAGTAGGTACTGCGAACAAAAATACCCCGATCAGGGCAAGCCAAAGTGCTCTTATCATTCCGTTTTCCGAAGGTTTTGAGGCAATCTTACAGGATGACTGGGTTACGGTTTCCCAAATATGGAGTCATTCCTTTGAACCGAATGTTCTGGGGGATGGAGCGTGGATATGGGAGCACAAATGGGCAGGACGATTTACCTGACTTTACAAACGATTGGCGTGGCTGTCATTGTTTTTACAACCACGACCTATAGCGCACTGGCGCAGGATGCCCCGGTCTCTGTTCTCTCCTTCGGGGTAGCCACGGAAAATGGAATACCGTCGTCTAACCCTGCAGCTACGGCCCGTGGCGGGTGGATCGTTGCTGCTATGACTGAAATACCTTTTGGAATTCGAGATATCTCACACGGCTGGCTTTGGGTGCAGTCGGATTGGGGAACGTGGAAGCCAACTATTTCCCTTTCGTCCTCTTCCTTTGATCGGTTTAGCGAAATCGCTGGATCAATTGGCGTTTCTCATTTTCGAGACGGATTGGGGGCATTGGGCGTGAAAGTTGGCCTGCAACATGTAAGCCCGGGGGATTTAGGTAGTTTAAATCGGCTTTTTTGGTCGCTGGGGACGTCTTTTTTTCATGGAGAAGCTGCTGAAGCGGGATTTGTGGCATCTAAATCGGTACTGGCGGATGGCTTTCTTGCACCGAATGAGTTTTGGGGGACTTTGCGCGTTCAACCCCTCTCCTATTTGGATTTACTTGCTGAATTGGGGTTTTCGGCGGATCACGGCTGGTTAGGCAAAACCGCGGCGATTGCAAATACCAACTTTGGCTGGCTTTCCGTAGGGCTAGAGACCTCTCGACCGTTGTTTTTTGCAGGAATGGGAACGAGCGTCTTGGTTTGGTCGGTCAATGCCAACGTCTCGTGGCACCCGGTGCTCGGTGTTTCTTCTGGAGTAGTGGCTTCCTACAGGCGGAAGAAAGGCTGATCAGATGAAAAACAAAGCCTGCCGATGTGTTCTTTCCGGCGTTCAAAACGTGATTTTGATAGTGAGTATAGGGTCCGGGTTTATTTGCCCTAAGGTCACCATGGGGTTTTATCAAACGGAGGAGTATCCAGATTCTCTTGTTCTAGTTGATCTAGAGCAGCTCGGAATGGATGAATCTTACTTGGCAGACGAATCGGTTAATGGGTTGTCCGCCATGGCGATACAGGATGTATGCTCAAGTGTTTTGTGCCTAATGAGCGACCAAGGTTCGTTCACTTTCGGGATGGGCTTACCTTCCAGTTCAGCATCTAAACTAGGCCCTTCTTATCGGATGTGGATGGCCTACAATGTGCGGTTTTTATTGAACTGGCGACTTGAGCTGGCAGGTAAAAAAGACGTCGGAGAACCCATTTATGTCGGAACGAAGTCCCCTTGGTTTTTGATGGAGTCTAAACGGGCGGCCGTCATCTACTCCGGGACGTGGTTTAATATGGTGGTAGGCGATTTCAGGGTAACGCAGAGCGACGGCACGGTATCAGGTAGCGGATGGTCTGAATTTTCGACGCCTTTAACGCTTTCGACCATCCGTGGGAATCGTTTGCGAATTGGCCCGAACGCTGGTAATCACGCCAAACCATCTCGAAGAGGTGTGGCGATACAGATGGGGCCCTTTAAGGGCCTAAAAGCCGTAGTATTTGCCCATCAATCCGAGTTAACGGGATCATTTAATCGAGCTCATATGGGTGATAGCCCCCTGATTGAAGGCGTTTCAAGTACCTATGTCTTTGATTCAGAATCGAGTATCGAGCGGCGAAATGCCGTCACGGTTCAAGGATGGGGTATCGCAACGGGTTTGAAAG
The DNA here is from genome assembly GCA_030833605.1 of Rhodothermales bacterium. Lineage (GTDB taxonomy): Bacteria > Bacteroidota > Rhodothermia > Rhodothermales > UBA10348 > UBA10348. Next base: position 732 of record JAURGV010000062.1, on the reverse strand, counting down.
TAAGCCGTTTTTCCGGCAGTGTGTTCTTCGAACGATTCAAGTTCTATTCCAAATTGAGCACGTTGTTACGACCCGATTGGATTGGAGACGTTAGTGCTCGATATCAAACCGGGGTATTCATCGGTAAATTAGCGCTTAGCGGCTCATCGGGTGGATTGGGCAGGGCAATAATCGAAATCGGACTCTCTAGCCGCACCAAAGGGTCGTTCAAACTGGGCTGGGAGGTGAATCGAAACACGTTTTTTGCCCCTTTTGGTACCGGCCGGCCACGTGAATATGCATCTTCCAACATAGTCGCAGCTCTACGAACGCCTCGAATCAATGGCTACCAGGTAGCGATGGGGGTTATTGGTAAATCCAAACAGCAATATTCTGTCAGAAAACCTAGTGGCGCGCATCAATTGGAGTCCATTTACGGTGTGGTCACCGTTATTAAAAAGCAAGGATTGCACCTAGAATGGTCTTCCCAAGCTTCGTATCGATTGATGGTAAATACAGATCCGCTTTTAGTTTTAAGCCCCGAATCAACCTCCTTGAACGAATCAAAAAGTCAGCTCAACCAATCGGTGAAGCTGGCCCTCAACAATCGGGTATCTATTCGGACACAATGGATACATGCACGTGACTCCAAGTATGCCATGGTGCGCAACGTGTTAGGCGTATCGACTGAATTGAAATGGAAGCGCTTTAGTGCTAGTACGGCTTGGAGTGTGGCGTCAAATGATGCCCATT
>JAURGV010000061.1 GCA_030833605.1 Rhodothermales bacterium | reverse complement strand
CAAACGTCATGGTTGGTTTACCTCCCGTTCAGAAACACTGCTTTGTGGAGCATACGATTCTTGTTCTAGCCTACGTAGCTCCTCGGCTCGTCGCTGTGCATCGCGCTTTCGGAAGGCCGACTCAGTGTCTTCTATGGCTCCTCTCGTTTCCGTGACCATCGCCCTGGTTTGTTCTAAAAGAGGTTTAAGATCGGCAAACTTCACCATGTCGGCGTGGGACAATACGGTGTCGATCTCTGCAAGTACATCCCCGGTTACCACTTCATCTTGAACCAACTGGCGTAGACGATTCATCAACTCCCGCGTGGTGGATTCAAGGGCAGGAACGTGTGCTCGGCGACCTACATACGTTCTAAGGATATCGGTCAACTCCACATAAAACGGCTTGACCGATTTTGGATCATTCAAATCGAAGGATTCCAATCGCGTAAGTCGTTGGACCGCTTCATCATACGGAGGAGTGTCCGAGATGGGTTCAGCCACTTCAACCTCAGCGTCCGTTTTACGTCTCCACCACCAAATGCCAGCGGCTACCGCCAATAGAGCCAAAACACCAATAATCCATGGCCACCACGACCGAGGGAACTCGGCTAGTGGCATAATATCTTTCAATTCGGCTGCATCCGCAGGTACCAGAGAACCGACCTTGACTTCAACCAGTGCGCCCATCCCAAATAGAGTGTCTATTTCCGTGGCTAAACCAACCGGGATGCCGGCAACGCGCGCGGTATCGAGCGCAAAAGTAGTGACTTCGTAGACCACCGAATCTATTTGTCCGCCATTGATATACGGCTTATTTCCTTGCTGAACTACGCGAATAATTTCTAGATCGCCCAGTATAAACGGAGCTTGTATCCGATTCAGCGAGTCCGGTCGCAGATTGTGCGGGAAAAGAGCCATTCTCGAACCGTCGTGTCCAATAAAAACGGTTAGGTTGAATCGGTCGCCAACGGACACGGAATCCTTGGAGACGATGGATTCAACATTTTGGGCAGCTACGGGGCTGATGATGGATAATGCGAATAGAGCATAAGCTACCCCATAGCCCAGCCACCGTTTGGATCGGCTAAATGAGCTGCGAACCCATCCTGCAACATCCGTTCTATGTTGGTTTTTTCCGATCACGCCATTTTATTTCGTCTACGGAAGAAGCGAATAAGCGGGTCAACATATCCTTCATCCGTATGAATAGGAACGCGGTCTACCCGGAGGCGCCGCATTAGCATTTCAACGTCCCGCTCCCGAGCCTGTGACTCTGCCAAATAGTGATCTCTGACGTGGGAGCTGCTTGTATCTACGAGAAGCTGTTGCCCCGTTTCAGCGTCCGTTACCTCAAGAAGACCCACATCCGGAATGTCCACTTCTACCGGATCTACCATATGAACGGCGATGGTATCATGCCTTCTGGAAACGGCGCGGAGGGCATTTTCAAAGTTCGAATCCATGAAATCGCTTAACACCATTACGATGGATCGACGATGGAGCACCTTGACCAAATGGTCTAAAGCGACCTTAAGCTGGGTCCCATTGGACTGCTTTTGGTGCGCAAATAGGTCTCTAATAAGTCTGAGGACGTGTTTCTTGCCTTTTTTGGGAGGTACGAACAGCTCAACCCGGTCGGAAAACAGTAAAAGGCCAACTTTGTCGTTGTTTTGAATGGCACTAAAGGCGACCACAGCACATATTTCCGCTGCCATTTCCCGCTTAAACTGGCCGACCGATGCAAAATCTTCGGAACCAGAAATATCGACGACCAACATGACTGTCTGTTCACGCTCTTCTTCAAACACTTTGATGAACGTTTCGTCGTAGCGGGCCGATACGTTCCAGTCAATATTGCGGATATCGTCGCCGAATTGATACGGCCGAACTTCCGCAAACTCCATCCCGGTCCCTTTAAATGCGGAATGGTATTCGCCCCCAAAAATATTCCGTACCAACCCTTTGGTTCGGATTTCTATCTGACGAATTTTTCTGAACAACTCCTTGGGGATCATCCTGGCGGCAGCTACTTTCTTTACGGTTTGAAAAGGATTAACGCGTAAGTGTACGCTGTTGTTGTGTCAATTGCGTTTAAAAATGGTCGAGCTCCGCAAACTCTTAGTGAATCATCTTGTTGCCGGTCGGCTTTTACAAAACGTGTAGGAATGGGCAATCCTTGTATTTGTATATTGGGGTCTGTTTGTAATCCATCATTTTGACTGATTCGCCATGTCCGTCCGTTTCGGAGTCATAGTTTTCCCCGGGTCCAATTGTGACCACGATGCTTACCACGTTGCCAAACACGTATTTGGCCAGGAAGCGCGGTTTATTTGGCACAAAGAAGCCTCTTTGGGAGATGTCGATTTTGTAATTGTCCCGGGTGGTTTTTCCTATGGCGACTACCTCAGAAGCGGTGCTATCGCTCGCTTTTCGCCTATCATGAAAGATGTTGTCCGTTTTGCCAATGACGGTGGACCGGTCATGGGTATCTGCAACGGCTTCCAAATTCTTTGTGAGTCCGGATTGTTACCGGGCGCTTTGATGCGAAACGAATCGTTGCGATTCATTTGTAAAGACGTACAACTCCGCACCGAGAACAATACCAGCTTGTTTACCAATCAGCTGGCCCAAGGTGAAGTGCTCACCATTCCGGTAGCGCACGGCGACGGAAACTACATAGCCTCAGAAGAAATTCTAGATCGACTAGAAGGGGAAGGACGAGTCGCATTCAAATATTGTGATGCGACAGGCGCTGTTACCCCCGAATCCAATCCAAACGGAGCATCCCGTGGCATTGCCGGAATTCTGAATGAGCAAGGCAACGTGCTGGGTATGATGCCCCACCCTGAACGCGCTTCAGAAGCCATTCTGGGACGCACAGATGGGATCAAGATGTTTGAATCAATCTTGGCTTCGCTGGTTAGAGCGTAAACGCTAACCCGTTGGCTTCGCTGGTTAGAGCGTAAACGCTTACAAGTCGGCTTCTCTAGCTAACGCCTAGCTCAGCATCGCTTTCATGTACTCTCTACGCATAGTCGCGATAGAAGAGATAGAAATGCCTTTCGGACAAACCGCCTCGCATTCGGCGTGGTTCGAGCAATCGCCAAATCCTTCTTCTGCCATTTGATCCACCATGGCCGTCACGCGTTTTTTGCGTTCAGGACTTCCTTGAGGAAGCATGGCTAGATGCGAGATCTTGGCTGCCGTGAACAACGATGCCGATGCATTGGGACAAGCAGCCACACAGGCACCACATCCAATACAAGCGGCATAGTCCATCGCTAAATCAGCTTTATCCTTGGCTATAGGCAAGTTATTGGCATCTTGGGCTGAACCTGCGTTGATGGAAACGTAGCCACCAGCCGCAATAATTCGATCAAAGGCCGAACGATCCACTACCAAGTCTTTGATAATCGGGAATGCTTCAGCACGCCACGGCTCGACCACAATGGTGTCACCGTCTTGGTAGTGCCGCATATGAAGCTGGCAACAAGCCGTTCTGCGCTGAGGTCCATGGGCAACGCCGTCTACCACAACCCCACAGGAGCCACAAATGCCTTCGCGACAATCGTGATCAAATTCAACCGGATCCGTACCCGATTTAATCAACTGCTCGTTGAGCACGTCTAGCAACTCAAGGAAGGACATGTGCGGATTGGCATCCGGCACAGAGTAGGTTTCAAAGCGACCCTGGGTATGCGGACCGGCCTGGCGCCATACTTTCAATTTGATGTTCATGTTCTCTGCCATAATTCACTCGAAAGGCCAGTCGCCTTATTTGTAGCTCCGGGTTGTCAATTTTACGTTTTCATAGGTCAATGGCTCTTTTACAAGCTGGTGACCATTCTCTGTGTGGAACCAAGCGGCCACGTAGGTAAACAAGTCGTCGTTTCGACTCGCTTCGCCATCTTCGGATTGATATTCTTCCCTAAAATGACCCCCGCAAGATTCTTCCCGTTCAAGGGCATCGCGAGCCATTAATTCTCCCAATTCAAGGAAATCAGCCACGCGTCCGGCAAACTCAAGATTTTTATTCATGGTTGAGTTTTCGCCCGGTACCAGAACGTTTTTCCAAAAGTCCTCGCGTAACGCGGTGATCTCAACAATGGCTTTTTTAAGTCCTTCTGCAGTGCGCGACATGCCAACATAATCCCAAACAAGGCGACCCAATTCACGGTGGTATTCCGTTACGGTTTTCGTCCCTTGAATGGAGAGTAATTTCTCAAGGCGCCCACTAGAATCCGATGCTGCTTTTGCAAAGGCTTCGTCCGTTTCCGCCACGTGAGGAAGCTCGTTGTTAGCGATGTAATTGCCGAGCGTATAAGGAATGACGAAATACCCATCAGCCAATCCCTGCATAAGCGCCGAGGCGCCCAGGCGGTTGGCACCGTGATCGGAAAAATTGGCTTCTCCGAGAACGAAAAGCCCTGGAATGTTGCTTTGCAATTCGTAATCCACCCAAAGTCCACCCATCGTGTAATGGACAGCAGGGTATATGCGCATTGGGGTTTCGTACGGATTTTCGCCTGTAATGCGTTCATACATTTCAAACAAGTTACCGTAACGAGCCTCGATCGCAGGTTTTCCTAAACGATTGATGGCTTCCGCGAAGTCGAGAAACACGGCTAATTTGGTTTCACCAACGCCTTTTCCTTCGTCACAGGCATATTTGGCGTTACGAGAAGCGACGTCACGAGGCACCAAGTTTCCAAAGCTTGGATAGCGGCGCTCTAGATAGTAGTCGCGTTCATCTTCTGGAATATCCCGTGGGCGTCTGTTGTCGCCCTGCTTTTTCGGAACCCATACCCGGCCGTCATTTCGAAGGCTTTCCGACATGAGGGTCAACTTGGACTGGTAGTCACCAGAAACAGGGATACACGTTGGATGAATTTGGGTAAAACACGGGTTTGCAAACGCAGCTCCTTTCTTATGACAGCGCCATGCGGCAGTCACGTTGGAGTTTTTCGCATTGGTTGACAGGTAATAGACGTTTCCATATCCGCCAGTGCACAACAGCACGGCGTCTCCAGAATGACTCTCTATTTCTCCAGTAACCAGGTTACGCGTAATGATGCCTCGTGCTTTTCCATCTACTACCACTAGGTCGAGCATCTCTTGACGAGCAAACATTTCGATGTTTCCCAATCCAATTTGACGGCTCATAGACTGGTAAGCACCCAGTAGCAGCTGTTGGCCCGTTTGACCGCGGGCATAAAATGTTCTAGAAACCTGAGCGCCACCGAAAGAACGATTGTCTAACAATCCGCCATACTCCCGAGCAAAAGGCACACCTTGAGCGACACACTGGTCGATAATTTCGTTCGAAACCTCGGCCAACCGATGCACATTGGCTTCCCGAGAGCGGTAATCGCCCCCTTTTACGGTGTCATAAAACAGTCTCCAAACCGTGTCGCCATCGTTGGGATAGTTTTTGGCTGCGTTGATACCGCCTTGTGCCGCAATGGAATGCGCGCGACGGGGCGAGTCCTGAATGCAAAAACTTTTGACTTTATAGCCAAGCTCGGCGAGAGTGGAAGCCGCAGATCCACCTGCCAAACCGGTTCCTACTACAAGTATAGTATGCTTACGCTTGTTGGCTGGGTTTACCAGCTTAATTCCGTTCTTGTAGTTTCCCCATTTTTCATTTAGGGGGCCTTCGGGAATTTTTGAATCTAGAACGGTTGTCATGGTGCTAGTATCGATGATCTATTGCAATTGACGAAAAAACGTCAGAAACAGGTCAAATAAGGTTGAAATAAATGGCAAGAGGAAGCGCGATAAACCCAGCGCCTATAAGGACACCAACAACTGCACCAATGGTATAGACCAGTGGCGTCAGCGAAGGGCGCATGGCTCCTAAGCTTTGCAGTGCGCTCCAAATGCCATGACGCAAATGCACAACCAAGAGGAGCATTACAAAGGTGTACCCAAACGTATAAAAGGGCGAAGCAAAGTTTTCACGGACCAATTTCGCGAGGTCTCGAACTTCCTCTCCACCAATCGTTGTTACGTAAGCTGGATCCGCGTTACCCGGGCCACCTGGGCCAAACTTGAACGATATCACGTGGACAACGAGAAAAACAGCCAGAATTAATCCCGTGATAATCATACTTCTTGATGAAGCCGATTGTTGACTTGGACTGCCAGCCGATTTGTACGTGTCATATCCAACCGGTCGAGCCTTTCGCTTGCCAAGCCATATTTGGATTCCATTTACGATATGGAACAAGAAAAACGCAACGAGACCGGCTTCGATCACATAGAGTAGTCCGCCAAGGCTCGTTAAGAAATGTGTGTATTGATTATAGGCTTCGTTCCCAGTGAACAAAGCCAGGTTGCCGGTCATGTGGATAAACACGAAAACCACCAAGCCAAGCCCGGTAACACCGGTAACTAGTTTTTTGCCTATCGGCGAACGAAGGGGATTTTTAGAACTCATAAGAGCAGTAGGGACCAATTTAACAAGGAGTATCTCCTGGTGAGACTCGTTATGATGGATAAGGTAATAATGATCAATGTTCCGCGCTTACCAATCGCACTTTTAGCGCAAGATTTTTGAAAAAATGTTTTTTGGCCGAAGTAGGAGGTACCGAATAGCTAGATTAAACGATCTGGTCCTTCATCTGAATGCGACCTCAGCGACCCGTTTTTAGGCCTCTAGGCCCGATATAGGCTGCACGAGGGCGAATAAGTCGGTTGTCATGCCACTGCTCCATTAAGTGAGCCGTCCATCCAGAAATTCTCGACATGCCAAAAATGGGCGTAAAGAGGTCCGAAGGAATCTCGAGGGTCCCGTAAACCGATGCCGAGAAAAAGTCCACGTTTGCGTGGAGGCCCTTTTCTTTAAGTACGGTTTCGGAAATCACCATGCTCATGTCATACCATTTGGTATTTCCGCGTTCCGAAGACAGTTTTGCCAGCATCTCCTGCAGAATGGCTGCCCGTGGATCCAACGTTTTGTAGACACGGTGTCCAAAGCCCATGATGCGTTCTTTGTTTTGAAGTTTGTTAAGCACCCATGCTTTTGGATCGGCACCCTCTTGGTCAATCTGTGCCAGCATTTTCATCACTTCGATGTTTGCCCCTCCGTGCAGCGGCCCTTTTAGTCCACCTATGGCTCCCGTAATAGCCGAGTACATATCAGAAAGCGTTGCACCAATTACTCTTCCAGCAAAGGTTGATGCGTTCAACCCGTGTTCGGCGTGGAGTACTAAACAGGCATCAAAAGTCTTCTCCGCTGCGTCACCGGGTTCTTTGCCGTGAAGCATGGTTAAGAAATTATGGGATATGGATGAATCGGTGAGGGGCGGAACGGGGTCTAAACCGTTTCTTCGGCGATCAAAGTGCGCCAATATGGTTGGAATCTGTGCCGTTAACCGAACCGCTTTACGGTAATTGGCTTCCGTTGAGGCGTCGTCGGCTTCTCCGTCAAACAATGCCAACGCGGATACCCCAGTGCGCAATACCGCCATCGGATCAGCGTCTTCTGGGGTCATTTCCAAAATTTCCTTGACCATCGGAGGCAAAATGCGTTCGGCGGTCAGCGAGCGGTGTAAATGAGCGAGCTGAATGGCATCTGGAAGAACGCCATTCCATAGCAAATACGTTACCTCTTCAAAGGTGCAGTTTTTTGCAAGGTCCTGAATGTCGTACCCACCGTAAATCAGGGTGCCTTTAACCCCGTCTATGTCGCAAATGGCCGTTTCAAGGGCGATTACGCCCTCTAGACCTTTAGCTGTGGCTGGCGCTGAATTGGATTCTTGACTCATGGAATAATTAATCGTTGCGAAGGCCTAAAAAAGTGTACAAATCATTGGGACACAATATAGAGAGAGGGATCATTTCCAGCATTAAAGAGAATAAGACAAGAGATATTCAAATCTGGGTTCAGAATGCCTGAGCCAGTATACATCCTCATTTGGCACGTAGCACATCTTTTTTTGATGGACATGACTACACCGTTTCAGCTCTATATCGCTCTGCAAGCATTTGCGGCGATGATAGGTATGTGGCTGATCGTGGCAGTTTCTACCGGCCAAGTGGAGTACGGATTTCAAAACGCGCAGTCCGAATTCGGTGCGCGGCGAATGAAATTCCTCCTTTCACAGTTTTTCACGTATGTACGGACGGCCTTCTTCGGGAATGCGTCGCCGGAAAGGAAACCCATTGATTCTGCCGATAATTGGCGAATTGAGCTGGAAACAAACATTATTTCAAAATTTGGTCGACGAATTGTTGATCATTTCCGTGTGCGTTTTATTCCTTTTCGAATTGAGCAACCGAACGATTTGCTGTTCCCCACCGACAATCGTTTATGTCGAAAGAAATTGTTGTTAACAAAGGGAAGCAAACAAGAATCGCCATTGTTGAAAATGGCGACCTTGCAGAGCTCTTTATTGAAAATCAGGAACACGAACGCACCATCGGGAATATTTTTCTCGGTCGAATTCGGCGCATCATGCCGAGCATTCAGGCAGCGTTTGTAGATATTGGTCAAAAGCAGGACGCTTTTCTCCATTTTTCTGATCTTATCGAAAATGTCGAAGACTGGTTGCAATATGCCCAGTCTCCATCACCTGTTATTGGCAAATTCAAAGCCAATTACACGACACGTCCGACCCGTAAAAAACGGCGTCATCCCAGTGGACAGTCCGATAGCTCTTCTGAAGACGATATTGAAGAAGATGACGACTTCGATAATGAAAATGGAAGCCACCATCATTTAGCCGACGGAAAGAGTAAAGACCGAAGAAAATCGGCTCACGAACGTCAGCAAGGAAGACGAGACTCCCGACATTCCCGAGACAATCGGGAAGAGCCTCCGGTTGTAGATCCGACAACGTTTTTGAAAAAGGATCAACAGATTCTGGTCAAAATCAGCAAAGAACCGATTGCCAATAAAGGGAGCCGTATCACAACGGACATCTCGCTGGCCGGGCGGTTTTTGGTGTTGGTTCCGATGGCCAATTACGTGGCGGTATCTAAAAAAATTCTATCGTTCAAGGAACGTAGGCGCTTACGGGCTTTGGCAAGAAGCTTGCTGCCTGAAGGATTTGGCGTAATTGTGCGCACAGTTGCCGATGGACGTAGTGCCAAAGCACTCGACACGGATTTGAATTTGTTGATAGACAAATGGAAGAAGCTGGAAGAAAAGCTCAATCCTAATCCGAAAGGTCCTCTGGTGATTCACGAAGACGTGAACATGGTTTCATCCATTATGAGAGACCTGTTTACGGAAGACTATGATCGCATTTTATTAGACGATCAGCGCCTCTATCGCAATATCAAAGGATATGTACAGGCCATCGCTCCCGATATGGTTGCGGATGTGAAATTCCACGAAGGTCCAGGCTCCATTTTTGAAAAAGTGGGCATCGCGCAAGCGGTCGAGGAAGCCTTCGATAGCCGCGTGAATTTGCCTTCTGGGGGCTATTTGTTCATTGAGCAAACAGAGGCCATGCACGTCATCGATGTCAACTCGGGACGCGCTGGAAGGGGATTGTCGCAAGAAGAAAACTCCCTCCGTGTAAACCTGGAAGCTGCTCGCGTGCTAACCAAGCAAGTTCGACTTCGGGACTTGGGAGGGATAATCGTGGTCGATTTTATCGACATGCGAAACGACAGAAATCGGCGTAAAGTGTATGAATCGCTCAAAGCTGAATTCAGAAAAGATCGCGCGGTAACGAAAGTACTTCCGATGAGTGATTTTGGACTCATTCAGATTACGCGACAACGATTACGTCCGAGTATTACAAAAACATTTTCTCTGCCCGAAGGCACCGATGCCGTTCCTCAAAACTGGGGAAGTCGCCCAGTAGAGGGAATCGTTGCGGCGTCCGCACCTCCACGAGTGAGTCCAGAAGATTTCCGCACTGGTGTGGAAGCGTGGATTGCATCGTTTAAAAAAGGAGGGCATCAGGGTAAAGTAAAACTGCTGATCCATCCGTTTGCAGCGGCCTACTTTAATAGTGGGTTACTAACGCAGAGTTGGAGATGGTTCTTTAAATATGGTGTTCGGGTCCAGATTAGCGAAGATTCGTCAAGAGATCCGCTATCCTTCAAATGCGTCGACGAAAAAACGGGCAAAGACATTACTGTTTTACCGACCGTCAAGCCACCGCTGAAGGCTCCTAAGAGTGATTCTCAGAAGAAATCTCAGTCCCAAGATTCGTCCAAAGAGAGTTCGCGTGACCAAGGCAAGTCATCGGGCCGCGATGGTCGTAATAACGACAGTCGTTCCAATGACAATCGTTCTAACGACAACCGAAGAAACGATGGCCGTCAGGAGACTCGAAGAGGAGACAAGGAGATGACGGATGCTGAAGCGATCAATGCTGACGTAATGCGTCAAGTTGATAAAGCGTTGGCGGAGAAGGCTTTAGCCGAAAAAGCGAACGCTGAAAACGGGTTGGGCGAAAAGGCATTGGCTGCGAAAGCTGTCGCCGAAAAAGCGATTGTACAGAAGGAAGCGGCGGAAAAAGCGGCTTCAGAGAAAGCAGCTGCTGATAAGGCTGCGGCGGAAAAGGCAGCTTCTGAAAAAGCGGCTGCTGACAAGGCTGCATCCGAACGCGCGGCCGCTCAAAAGGCGGCTGCCGATAAAACGGCACAGGATAAAGAGAAGGCATCAAAAGGGAAGGCCGACTCTTCAAAGGCAAAAGACGATTCTTCCTCAGAAGTAACTTCGCGGAAAGAAGAAACGGGTGAAGTGGCTCCGACTTTGTTTGACTCGGCTGCTGAAAAGGCGTCTTCCGAGAAGAAAGAGAAAAAAGGGAAACGCGTTTCGGCCAAAAAATCGGCAGAAAAAACGGCTGAAAAAGCTGAAAAAGCCGAAAAAGCCGAAAAACCGGCTAAATCGACCGAAAAAGTCGAAAAGGCGGCTAAAGACGACTCTGAAGAAACCGTAGAGAAGCCTAAATCGAAAGCGAAAAAGGCTAAACCGAAGGTGATTACAGGGAAAACAGATTCCTCCTCCGCTGCAGCGGAAGCCAAACCTGTTCGTCCGGTGCGGAAAAAAACCGCGGCGCCTCCGACCCGACATCGTCTGGAAAAATACGATTTTTCTCAGGCTGCTTTGAAAAAAG
>JAURGV010000060.1 GCA_030833605.1 Rhodothermales bacterium | reverse complement strand
GAGTTGAGTTCATCGGGATCGGTCTGTAAATCGAATAGCTCCCATTCATCAATCCCATAGAAATAGATGAGTTTATAACGGTCGGTTCGAACGCCGTAATGCCTTCTGACGCAATGACTTCCGGGGTATTCGTAGTACTGATAATAGAAGTCTGCCCGCATGGCTGGGTCGTGGCCGTCGCGTAACGTGGTCAGCAGCGATTGGCCCTGCATATCAGATGGAATGGGCACGCCTGCTAATTCAAGAAACGTCGGTGCAAAGTCCAGATTCGACACCATGTCGGCGTTTCGTACCCCTGCGGGGACGGTATTTGGCCATCGAACAATGAAGGGTGTTTTGAGGGATGGCTCGTACATCCACCGTTTGTCGTACCAGCCGTGCTCGCCCAAATACCATCCCTGATCGCTCGCGTAAACCACTATCGTGTTTTCCGCGAGCCCCGATTCATCCAAATAATCGAGAACGCGACCAATATTATCGTCTACTGATTGGACCGCCCGCAAGTAATCCCTCATGTACCGGTTGTATTTCCACTGATCGAGCTCCTTCCCGGTCAGATTTGCGTCTTTTAGCGCCTGATTGCGGGGTACGTAGGCTTCATTCCAAATGGCGAGTTGTTCTGGGGTGAGATTGCCGGGGGGCGTGATTTTGAGGTCGTTTGCGCTGAGATTGCGGTCCACGCGCATGTTGGACTGCGCCGCTGCGGACGAGCGATTGGAGTAGTCGTCGTAAAAAGTGGGAGGGAGCTCGAATTCTTGATCTTCAAAATCGTTGATATGATCGGGGCCGGGTTGCCAGTTTCGGTGGGGAGCCTTGTGTTGGTACATCAACATAAACGGCTTTTCGGTCCCGCCTTGATTGTTGTTTTGGCGGGCTTGGCGCTCCTTGCGGCCTTTTAACCAGTCGAGCGTAAGGTCGGTGATCACATCGGTTGTGTAGCCCTCGATCACGGTAGTGTCGGTGGGGGAGCCTATGGGTGGATTGTAGTACGGGCCTTGTCCAATGAGTACCCTCCAATAGTCAAACCCGGTTGGGGTGCTCCAAAGGTGCCATTTTCCAATTACTGCTGTTTCATAGCCCGCCGTTTGGAGCAATTTGGGGAAGGTTTGTTGGCTGCCGTCGAAGCGACCACCGCTTTCGTTGTCGATTAAGCCGTTCATGTGAGAGTATTTACCCGTCAAAACGGTTGCCCGGCTTGGCCCACAAAGGGAATTGGTCACTAAACAATTCTCAAACAACATGCCTTCCCTAGCGAGTCGGTCAATGTTCGGGGTTTGATTTACGGTCGACCCATACGCACTGATGGCGGCCGAAGCGTGGTCGTCTGCGAAAATGAACACGATGTTGGGCGGCGGTTGGGGCGCGGTCGAGCACGCCACTAAAAAGAGGAGGACGGGTAAGAGACATGCCGGCCAAACGAGGGCGCGTTTCTGGATTTCGAACATTGCAGTTGATGTTTAATGCGATCAGATCGATTCAAGAACATACAAAAAAGGTTTTTTTCAAATCGCAGAAAGTTATTTCGCACCAGGTGAAGGGTATGATTTTTTTTAATCGGGTCTATTTCAAGACGCGGGTCTCAAAATGCTTTAAAACGGCGCTCCCCGTTTAGTTGAAACATAATTAATATGTAGGTATATTATAATTATGAATGAGTTGAGGTTTTCCTGGGATCAGCTCAAAAACAGGTCAAATATGACCAAGCATGGTGTTTCTTTTGAAGAAGCGCAGGCGAGTTTCCTTGATGAAAATGCCCTTTTAATTCCTGATCCCGATCACTCAAAAGAGGAAGAGCGATTCATTCTGTTAGGTATTGGTTCTAAGTTGCGCTTGTTGGTGGTCATTCACACCTATCGCAACGATGACGCTGAGATCAGAATAATTTCGGCGCGCAAAGCCACAAAAAGGGAGCACACATTTTACAGAAGTAAAGTGCAATGAGAAACGAATATGACTTTTCAGAGGCGGTTAAGGCCCCGTACGCAAAGATTCTAAAAAAGCAGATTACGATCCGACTCGGGGTTGATGTGATTACTTATTTCAAAAAGTTGTCCGATGAGACGGGGACTCCGTATCAACGATTGATAGACCTTTATCTTCAAGACTGTGTCCGAAAGGAGCGTAAACCCAAACTTGTTTGGAAAGCAAACTCACTCAAGGGATAAATATTTATCTCGCCGGTTTGGCTACTTCTCCGACGGAGGCAGCGCGTTGAATTTCGTTCATGGCTGCGGTGACGGCGTTGAGCATGTTGGTGACTTGCAGCATTTGCTCGTTCATTTCATCCCATTTGAGCTCTTCGGCCGCTTCTCGAATTCCGGGCAGTGTTTTTACGCCATACCCGGTGTAAAAGCCGGGGGCGTACACCTGATGACGATACCACGGCCGGCGCGGAAGTCCTTTGTCGTCGGTCATCGCTCGTTCTAATTGTGCAATGGCCACATTGAGCGCCTCGGATGCCTCGGCGCTCGCTACAGCGGTATCCGCTTTACGAGCCGCTTCAACCAGAGCCGCCATCGCATTTTTAACCGGTGTAAACGAAATAAAGGGCACGGCGTCTTTGGCCGTCGGAGCCAAAATGGACTCTTTGGGGTCTAAGGCGAGCTCAAATGCTCCTGACGCAACTAGTTTGTTGTGCTTTTCGGTACTCGTTCGAAGATCTTCGACCAACTTTTCTACCTCTCCCACATATTCGTTTACGTGACCGGTAAAGGTTTCGAAACGGAACGGAAGAATATCGGCGTTGGCAAGCCGTAATGTTGTGCGGCCCATCACTTTAGCGAGGGTAACGCCATAGGAAAAATCAGTGTCGCCGAACCGCTTGTAATGGTCGTACGAGTCAAAAATGGAGTGGTACGACCCGCCTCCACTTTCTCCACCGAACCCGATATTGAGCGAAGAGATGCCCATGTGCTGTAGGTAAGGGGAATAGTCCGATCCGGAGCCAAGCGGGTTAATCGGTATGTCGCCTTTTTCGGGGGTTGTTTTGGAGCCGTTCGCGAGGTCGCGAGCGCGGCGCCGTTCGAGAACGGACACGCCCGTTTGGGGATCTTCAACATCTCGGGCCACTTGATTGATGAACTCTTGCATGGTGTGCGAGCCGCCCATGCCAATAAATCCACGGCTATTACCATCCGTGTTGAGGTAAGCCACCATTTTTTGGTCGATTTCGTCACGATGGTACTCAACCCACTCGGTGGAACCCAGGAGGCCAGGTTCTTCCGCATCCCACGATCCAAACATGATGGTTCGTTTCGGTCTCCAGCCTGTTTTCGCCAATGCGCCAATGGCTTTGGCTTCCGCCATCATGGCAACGTGACCCGAAATAGGGTCCGCAGCGCCAAACACCCACCCGTCTCGGTGGTTGCCGCGCATAATCCATTCATCCGGAAACTCGCTTCCTTTCAACCGCGCAATCACGTTGTAAGCGGGCACAATGTCCCAACTAAACTTCAGTTTTAGGCGAACTTGCGCGGGTCCCGGGCCAATATGATAGGTGATAGGAAGAGCGCCTCGCCAGTTCGGAGGGGCTACAGGGCCATCCAACGCGCTGAGTAGGGGGAGGGCATCCGCATACGAAATCGGAAGAACCGGAATTTTCATGACGGTAGGTGATTCTTCCGGGGTCATGCGTTTGGTGTCTTCTTTCGCGCCCACGAATGGTGTTAGCGGGTCGCCAGGGTACTGAGGCATATCGGCAACCGAGCCACGCTGCGCCCCCATGTCCATTTTATACGGGCCTTTGGGGTATACATCTCCCTGGAAATACCCATCGTCCATGGGGTCGGAGTACAAAATGCAGGCAATCGCACCGTGCTCGTAAGCCACTTTAGGTTTAATCCCGCGCCAGGAACCGCCGTATTTGGCGATCACGATTTTGCCTTTGACCGAAATACCGCGTTTTTCGAGTTCTTCGTAGTCGGCCGGAATCCCTTTATTAACAAAGATCAACTCGCCGGTTACATCGCCATCAGCCGAGTAGGCATTGAAGGGCGGTAACATGTCTTGGCGCACGTTGGACGTCGCGTCTTCCGGGAGGGCAGGTTCGTCGAGAAGGGCTTTGTAGGTGGTAGGCCCAACCAATTCCAGGGAGCGCTCGAGTGGGGTTGGGAATAACACATGGAACACTTCGATTTCCGTATCAAAACCCCACGATTTGAACAGTTCGGCCGTGTATTCGGCATTGGCCTTGCTCATGGGAGAGCCCACATGCTGCGGCTTGGACGTCATGTGCTTCATCCAACCGTCTAGGTCCGATGCGCGTAAACCGCTGTCAAAGGACGCCTCAAGTTTGTATTGGGCGGTTTGATTGGCTACTGTGAACCCGATTAGGCGTTCGGGATCGAGTCGTTGGTGTGTCGTTTGGGCGTCAAACAAAGGGCCCGCTGGTGAAGCAGCAAGAACAAACAAAAGTCCAAAAGCAAGTAGAACGCGTCGCATGTTGATTCTGTCATATTAAGATGATCGAATCAAAGTAAGAGAAGCTGTCGCTTCAATCAATTGCTTGCAGGAGTTTTAGTGCGCCCTCCCAAGGCTACGTGGCGCCTTCCGTTCTTAAAGGCCGTCCAAACCTCTACTTCTCGCGCGACACAAAGTTAGGTAGCACGCCGGTAGAGTCCAGAATCTGTTCCAATCGGCCTTGGTGTGCAGCCGTGAGTTCCGTTAGGGGCGGGCGCACCTTTTTTAGCGCTGGATTCTTGTGGAAATCGGCCAAAAGGTGTTTCATGGTCGAGACAAACGGCAAGGCTTCGAGGGCTTTACGGGTCCGGATCATGCGATCGGCTTCAACTTTTTTACCGTCGTACACGGCGCGAGCCAAGCGAGAGGTGACGTTAGCGGTGGCCGATATACACCCCACACCTCCTTCGCGTATGGCGTAAGGAAGTAAGGCTTCTGATCCGGCGAAGACCAAGAAATCTTCGATTTCGCGGCAGAAATGGGTCAAGTTGTCGGTGTCGCCGCTGGAATCTTTGATGCCCAATAGCTGCGAGCCGAACGATTCTTTTAATCGATGGATAACGGGAACGGAGTATCCAATTCCTGCCATACGGGGGAAATGATACAGCAAAGCACGTGTGTTATCACGTCCTACGCGTTCCAGGGTATCCGAAATGGCGGCGACCAGGCCATCGTCTGAAACGGTTTTGTAGTAGAAAGGAGGCAGCAACAATACGCCTGTGCATCCGGCATCGACGGCATGTTGCGTCAATTCTACCGAGTCGGGAACGGCCGAACATCCGGTACCGACCATGATTTTGGAAAGATCTACGCCTTTTTCGAACAATTCCTCCAGCAGGCGCCGACGTTCCGATACCGAAAATGAATTCGCCTCACCGGTAGTGCCAAAAAGCACCACACCATGACAACCTTCCTTACCCAGCCACTCAATATGGCGGGCCAAAGCGGTTGCATCGGGCATTAAATCGGAAGTTAGAGGCGTTACAGTTGCCGCCCAAACTCCTTTCAGATCACTCATTTCTATTAAAACTAAATATCAGTAGGGTCATTAAACCTGTTATTCCTTGCGACGGAGGAGCTCGCAGGAAACGGACCAGAAGATAACTCACTTTCAAGCATTTGGATTGCGAATACTTGTGGATTTTAGGCTGATATAACATGAATCGATTTAGCACAGTTGTTGTAGTGGTTTTGGCATTGGTCCTGTTGGTTTTAGCAGGGCCAAAAGATCCAAATAGACGATGCGTGGTCGGAAGTGAGCATTCCATCGGAGATTGATGCCTGGCTGAGCGCTTCCGAGCTCGCGGTTCCGAAGTTGAGACCTGCACTGCAAAAGCAAGTACTTTGGGCTGATTCATCGCACCAAACAACGGAATATGCGGTGGTGTACTTGCACGGATTTTCGTCCTCGCGCATGGAAACTGCCCCTTTTTCAGATTCAGTTGCCGCTGCCTTGGGCGCTAATTTGTTCTACACCCGACTGCGTGGGCACGGCCAGGACGATGAAGCTTTTGGCACCTCCAAAGCGCAAGAATGGATTCAGGACACCGTTGAGGCTATTCGGGTGGGAGAGGCTATCGGCGAAAAAGTGATTCTCATTGGCACATCCACCGGGGCGACACTAGCCGCTTGGGCGGCTATGGAGCCGGAATTATCCGATCACTTGGAAGCCATGGTGTGGGTTAGCCCGAATTTTGGCCCAAAGGATGCTCGTTCCGATATGATGCTCTGGCCGTGGGGAAGGACCATACTGCGCACTATTGTGGGAGATACGTATTCCTGGACGCCTCAAAATGAACTCCATGCGGCTTCAGGGACTCAGTCGTATTCGACTGATGTGATTTTGGAAATGATTGGCTTGGTGGATCTGGTGCAGCACAAAGATTTTGGAACACTCAACATTCCTGTCCTGATGGTGTATTCACCTGGCGACCAAGTCGTGGAGCAAAACCATTCTTTGGTGAACTACGAGGCATTAGGATCGAGCGTGAAGGATTCCGTCCGGGTGTTAAGGGCGACAGACAAGGGGAATCACGTGATTCTGGGCGATGCCTTGGGCGCTGAAAACACGGTTCCTGTGGCGCGCCGCGTGGTAGAATTTGTACGAAGCCTCGAACGCTAAGCGCCAAAAACCCCATCAGGCTGTCAAAATTGATGGGTTAGCCGAAGAAGGGCCAACCGGCCTATTTCAGGTACAAACACGAATTCCCGGTGGCGATTGTTGGTCAGGTTTTGAATGGTCAAATTCACCCGTGTAGACCTCGAAAACGGGATTTCGTATTCCAGTGACCCGTCAAAAACCACAAACGTATCTACGCTTCCGATGTACACGTCGCTGCGGACATCAAACCCTTGGACGTAACGCCCTCGCAGTGTGAATCCAAACTGATCATCCGGAAATTCGTAGCCTATTTGGGCCCCAACTTTGCTCCGTGGAGCATTTAGAGAAATGTCGTCGACGTTGGCCACATTTTTAAAGTAGTTGTCGGAGAGCCACGAGTACATGAGCCCTATTCGGAGTTGCCGGCTTAGAAATGCCATGATGTTCAGGTCGACTCCGTTTACACTTACGTCTCCAAAGTTACGTCGCATCAACAGGACGGCGGTGGGGTCAAAGGCTTCCGTGGGCGAAACTGTGCCAAAAGGAATCGCGCCCGCCACGCCGGCAGCTATAATAAAGGCCAATTCACTCGAAGGATCGCCATCTGAATTGCCCAAAACCTGTGGAGCGCGGTCCAACGCTAGCAAAACATCTTTATAGGCAGCATTGGCAGGGTCTTGCAGGGCAGTGCGAATGGACGAAACCAAATAATTATTCAGCGTAGGGCTATCCAAGAAGATGTTGGGCGTCCCGACTGCAAAAGGACCAATAAAGTTGGATACATCAGAGCGATAAACATCGATGGAAGCAATAATTCCCGGTGCAATGAGTCCTTTATACCCCAGTTCGATGGTGCGGGTGCGCACTACGTCGAGCGTTGGAAAATCGCTTACCTGGGCAATCGGCAAGAAGGACTGCGTTCCCAGGTCAAGCCGTTGCATGGCGTTTCCCACGCCGCTAACCTGTTGCGGTAGAATGGCTTCCAGCGCTTCCGAGAGGGCATTCGCCTGTCCGCTTTGGAGCACGTTTTGCGCGATCAGGTTTTCTGAGAGGCCAGCAACAGTGGCTTGGCGAGCTACGGACCACATCACATTCGTAAAAACGGGATCTCCTTGCTCGATATAGTCGGACGTCGAACGGCCGCGGGGATCCAGAGGCGCAAATGGGGAGCGAAATTGGGGCAGACCACTGTTTCCTGTGGCAAAATGAAAGCCATCTTGCATGCCTTGGACCCGCAAATCGGTCGTGGGTCTGAATCCGAGCAGCGATTCCATTCTACCCAAGGTAAACACATCGCCCAGTCCCAGCACATCGGAATAAATATCGTTGGGAAGGGGCGTTCTAAACGCTTGATTGAAGGTTAATCGGAAGGTATGGGAGGGCTGGGGTTTGAAAACGATCGCGGCGCGCGGCGAGAAAATGGTTTTTTCTAAGGCGGCATGGTAATCGACGCGCGCCGCTCCAACCACATTAAACTTCGACCCTAATCGGGTTTCGGACTGCACATAGGCGCCATATTCCTGGACGTTATCATCGTTTTCATTTCTTCCATTCACCGTGCCCTCGCCTTCAGGGATGGTGTAAAAGGCATCGATTCCGTACGTAAAACGCTGCCTAGTGGAGGGCTCTGAAATACGTTGGATTTGGGCCACCACCATTTTTGAGACGTCTTTGAACACCTGACCGGTTCGCAAAAAGTAGGACGACCCCGAGTTCATCAGGTTGGCATACGCCTGCACGAACATGTTGGGAGTGTTTAGCCGGATTTGGGCATATGAAATACGGGCATTTTCGACCTGAGCGGCTCCAGTCGGAGTGATTTCGATGTTGTTGCCGCGGGTGGTCCCTGCATTAAAAATCAGGGTCGAACCGGGACGAAGACGGTAATCCAACCGCGTATTGAGGGCAATATTGCGTACATCAAAACTGCGTTGACCAATGCGCAGGGTGTCGGGTTGCGCGCCCAGCACTAACGCCTCCTGCCGGGCAGCAATTTCTTCCGGATCCATGTATTCAAAATCCGTCCCGGTGTAATATTGGGCCGAAACTTTGTACCCGAGCTTGTTTTTCCAAACGCCCGCATGGCGGAAGGAGCCGAGTAGCACATCCTGCTGACCTCCGGCTAAGCTTACGGTGGTTCCTTTCGAATCAAAAGGACTCTTGGTCACCATATGAACAACGCCATTGGCGGCGTTGGGACCGTACAAGGCGGATGCAGGGCCCGAAACGACTTCAATCTGGTCCAAATCGCCATTGGACATCGGAATTAGTTGTAGCGCCGTAAGCCGAGAACTCGGAGCTGCTGAAATACGGTGATCGACAAGCGTGAGCAGGGAAGTGGCCAAGTTGTCGTTGAAGCCACGAATCACAATGCGGGAAGAAACCAATCCTGTGTTGACCAAATCGACGCCTGGCACACCAGCTAAATGAGACGCGGCCGTTAAAGCCGTTCTGGATTGCAATTCTTTCGGCTCTAAAATGGTAACGGCCGCTGGTGCGTCTAACATGCGCTCTGGCCGTCGCGAAGCCGAAACGGTAATGGGGTTGATTTCAAATTCGCTCGGCTCAAGGGCGATTTCCCACTCCTTTTTTGCGATTTCCGCGGGGTCAACGCGGAATTGAGTCCAAGTGGTAAAGCCAATAAACGAGACGGTAACCGTGTAGGGAATGGTTTCCAGATAGACCATAAAACGGCCCTCGTGGTCGGTTACGACGCCGCGATTTGCGTCCTCGTTTCCAGTTTCGCGCACGGGTTCAAACTGAAGGTGAGCGCCTGACAGTGTCTGCCCGGTTGAAGCATCTCTTACGATGCCCGTAATGGTTACCCTATTGGCTAGGGGGGATTGTGCGTGTGCGCTCTCAAAGCCAAAAAAGAGCGCCTGAACCATCAGGAAAGCCGGTAAAAGGCTCCATTTAATGCAGAAATGACCTGAAAACGAATAACCAGAAAGCGAATTAGTGGCACTCATTTAGACAAATTGGTTTGCGCTGGGTGTAGCAATGGTTGTAATCTTACAAAACTGTAGCTTATGGTGCTACCTCTAATCCTTACCTACGACCAATGAAGCGACCCGCGCCGTCCGTCGCCGCTCATGCTTTTGAATCTGCGCCTCATTCGACTCTGCTGAAACTGTCGATTCCGGTGCTGTTTTCGTTGATCGCTGAGCCCTTGACGGGTTTGGTTGACACCGCGTTTGTGGCGCGCCTTGGCGCGCCATCTCTCGCTGCTTTGGGCGTAGGGACGATGGCCCTTTCGTCCATATTCTGGATTTATAACTTTTTAGGTATCGCCACCCAAACCGATACCGCGAAAGCCTTTGGGAAGGGAAATGCGGAAGAAGGAGGGCAAATCGCTGGCTTAGCGATGTCCGTGGCGGCGGTTTTGGGGGTGGTTACGGCGCTGTTGTTATGGCCGCTAACGCCCTGGATTTCTACCCTGTTGGGGTCAACCGGAGAGATTCACGAGTCGGCCGTAGCGTATATGACCATCCGTTGGATTGGCGCTCCGGCCATTTTGATCACTATCGCTGGTTTCGGAGCGCTGCGAGGGGTTCAACGCATGATGATCCCGCTTTGGATTGCTGTCGGCGTAAACGTGCTGAATGTTGGTTTGGACGCCTTATTGATATTCGGATGGGATCCTGGGTTGGAGTGGGTACATGTGCCCGCCTTCGGAATCAAAGGCGCCGCCGCGGCCACTAGCATTTCGCAATGGTGCGGGGCCATTGCCACTATGTGGGTGGTATATCATTCGTTACACGTTCGTTGGCAGTGGGCTTTGGATCGCGTATTACACCTTTTTCGAGCCGGTGGGGACTTATTCGTCCGAACAGGTATGCTCACTTTGTTTTTGATTGTGGGGACGCGGGAAGCCACCAAGTTGGGGGCTGAGGCCGGAGCGGTTCATCAGGCCATCCGACAGTTTTGGTTATTTACGGCCTTGTTTTTAGATGCTTTTGCGGTTGCCGGTCAAAGTTTGGTGGGCTTTTTCCTAGGATCCTCGAACACCGCTCAAGCCAGGAGGGTTGCGAAAACCATCATTCAATGGTCTTTCGGGTTTGGTTGTGTACTCCTCGTCGCTATGTGGCTCGGCGAGCCTTGGATAGCTGCCTTAATTGTGCCCCCCGCAGCGCAATATGCTTTTTCAGGGCCCTGGTTTATCGCCTGGATCATGCAGCCGGTGAACGCTTTGGCCTTTGGAACGGATGGAATTCATTGGGGGACAGCCGATTTTCGCTTCTTACGCAACGCTACGACCATCTCGACCGTGGTGGGCGTTCTGGTTTTATTCGGTTGGGGCGCCGTGTTTGGGCAATCCATTGAATCCATTTGGACGGTGACGGCTATTTGGATTGTGCTTCGGGTGATTTTTGGCGTCTCTAGGGTGTGGCCAGGTTCGAAAAAGGCCCCTTTAGGACTCGCAATTGACGCCCGTTCGACCTAGTTTTGGAAAATTCGTTTTTTGATTCCGTAAGGGAGTCCATTCATCCGTATTTAAAACCCTTTTATGCCAACACCGCACTACGATCGAATTAAGGCCTTCATGCAAAAAGTGGGTCAAGCCACTCCTGAAAAAGCTACCATTCCCGACAAAAAAACACGCATTTTGAGAGCTAAGCTCATTTTAGAAGAAGCGCTCGAAACGGTTGAGGCCGTGGGCGTTCGGGTGCATATCGGGGGCACGGAAGTACTGGAAGAAGGGCTG